>CAIVEA010000728.1 GCA_903904765.1 uncultured Chloroflexota bacterium | reverse complement strand
CTTCTCCCTCAGAGCGAAGGGAGTCAGACAAAGGCGGGGATTCGGATTCGTAGAGACACGACGCAATCTGTGTCTACTTGGTTTGTAGGGGAATAAAAAGGACACGGCTGCGTGCCGTGTCCCTATGAAAGAAGATTGAATCCCCAACCCTACCCCAGCAGCAGGCCGAAGGTGTCGGCAACCGCCGGATGCTTGACCTGCCCACCCGCGATCACCAGCCCTTTGGCAAAGCCCGCATCCTCCGCCAGCGCCGCCTCAAGGCCGACATCCGCCATCTTCAGGATGTAGCGCAGCGTGGCGTTCGCCAGCCCGAAGCTGGATGTGCGCGGCACTGCCCCCGGCATATTGGCAACGCCGTAATGCAGCACGCCGTCCACAAAGTAGGTGGGGTTGCTGTGGGTGGTGGGATGCGTGGTTTCCACACACCCGCCCTGATCAACTGCCACATCCACAATCACGCTGTTCTTCGGCATGAGTGAGAGCATGTCGCGGGTAATCAGGCGTGGCGCACGCCGCCCGGTGATGAGTACCGCGCCGATCACTGCGTCCGCTGTGCTGATAGCATCTGCAATGTTGGTTTCGTTGGAGGCAAGGGTGGTCAACCGCCCGCGATACGACATGGTTTCATCCAGATAACGCAGCCGATCCATATTCACATCCAGCAGCGACACCCGCGCCCCCATGCCGAGCGCGATCATGGCGGCATGCGTTCCCACCGTCCCCGCGCCGAGGATGACCACATGCGCCGGTTTCACACCGGGGATGCCGCCCATCAAGATGCCGCGCCCGCCTGCCGGTTTTTCGAGGTACTGCGCCGCCAACTGCGTCGCCATGCGCCCCGCCACTTCACTCATGGGCTGGAGCAGCGGCAACCGCCCGTGTTCGTCCTCGACGGTTTCATAGGCCATCGCCGTGATGCCGCTGCTGAGGAGCGTTTGCGTCAACTTCTCGTCCGTGACCAAGTGCATATAGGCGAACAAAATCAGGCCGGAGCGCAAGAAGGCGTATTCTGACGGCTGCGGGTCTTTGACCTTCAAAACCACATCCGCCCGCCCCCACGCTTCTTCGGTGCTGTAAGCGATCTTCGCGCCAGCCTTCACATACTCGTCATCGCTAAAGGCGCTGCCTGTGCCTGCTCCCGTTTCCACTACCACCTTATGCCCGTGCCGAACCAACTCGCGCACCCCGTTCGGGGGCAGTGCCACGCGGAACTCGTTATCCCGAATTTCTTTTGGAATGCCTATGTTCACCACGATTTTTACCCTTTATTTTCG
The DNA here is from genome assembly GCA_903904765.1 of uncultured Chloroflexota bacterium. Next base: position 6,618 of record CAIVEA010000728.1, on the reverse strand, counting down.
CAACACTGTGTTGCGCCGTATGCAATTTTTACAAGAAAGCCCACGCACAGATGCACATCCGCGCAGGTAGGGTACAATTTAACGTATTCCAGATGCCACCGAAACTATTTTATTCCTGCATTTGAGGATACAGTCGCTCTTTCAGACCAGCAAGTGCGCTGGATCGCATCTAAAGTGAAGCACGTTTGCAATCATTTACTTTCACCGGGCACTATTTTGAATACAATACAATTAACTAAACTTCCTAAGGATTAGCGGAATGTCTTCGATTGATAAACCAGCAGCACCGTGGTTGATTGAACTGTACACCGCGCAATCTTCCACCCCTATCAAACTACGCATTGAAGACCGTATCACGGTAGGGCGCGTGGTGCAGGGGGATGTGAGCAAACGCCCGGATGTGGACCTGAACAGCTATGATGCCGAGTCGCTGGGCGTTTCGCGCCAGCATATCGCCATCATGCCTGAAGGGGAACGCCTGAGCGTGTTGGATTTGCAGAGCAACAATGGCACTTTCTTGAATGGCGTTCGTCTGAAGCCGAATGAACCGCACCGCCTTGTCAACCACGATCAACTGATACTGGGGAAACTGCGGTTGGATGTCTCGATCACGATTTCGCCCGTGCATGGCGGCGACATTCACAAGCAGCCCAGTTTGCAATTGCAAGATCAAATGCAGTCCGGCAAGGGACAACTGGTGCTGGTGGTACATAATGACCCGGACATCGCTGGCATCCTCGCCGGGGTGATCGAAAAGGCTGGATATGCCACAAAGATCAGCCACGAAGTTGTGGGCGCGATCCGCAGCTATAACCAGCGCCGTCCGGCGGCGGTGGTGGTGGATATGAATCTGCCGGATATGAGTGGCCTCGAATTTTGCCGTTATGTGCGCCGTGACGTACTCCAGAATGCCATGCCGGTCATTATCACTCATACCAACGATAAGCCGTTGGATGCCGCCGAAGTCATGCAGGCTGGCGCGGATATTCTGCTCAATAAGCCCATCAGCGCCCGCGAATTGCGGCATGTGGTGTCTTCGTTGATTACGCAGCACGAAAGCGGCAAATCGGGCATGTACACCAAGCATCTGGTGGGGACTGCGCCGCTGACGGCTGTCCCGCCGGAGACGCGCAAAAACGCAGCGGTGCTGTTCGTGGCGGGCTATAGCGAATTGCCGATTGTACTCACCGTGCAGAGCGCCGTTTCGTTCGGGCGGGCGGCGGGGACAGGCAGCCTGAAGTCGCACATTGACCTGACGCGCTACGAAGCGGCCAACGCAGGTGTATCGCGCATGCACATGCAGTTGCATTTCAAAGACGGCAAATTCTTCGTGGAAGACTGCGACAGCGTGAACGGCACGTTCATTGATGGCGAACCGCTGAAGCCGCGTGTACTCACACAGGTTAGGAACGCCAGCGAAGTACGGTTGGGGCAGATGCGGATGTACATCTACTTCCTTGACGACCCCCTCGATCAGGGCGGAAAGCTACCGGGCGAATAACCCGCCTTTTCCGCATACTGGCGCAGAAATTGGTCAGTGGCAGTGCGTCCTTCTTGAAGAAGTTGCTGGTATCGGATGTTGCCCACTTCCGGTTTCACATCAAACTCGGTAGCCTGCACGCAGCAGTCGTTGATGTTAATGGTGCGCTGCCGGTCTGCCGGACTGTTGTCGAAGGCCACGACCTGCGCTTCGAGGATGGTTTCCAGCAGCGCCTCGATGTAATCAATCAGGTTGCTGATCGGGCGACGCGCTTGAATCCATGCACAATCTGGTGGCGTATACAGGCGGCAACCCAGCGTTTCGCCGTTTACCATCGCTTGATAGTGCGTGTTGTTCGTCCCGAAATCGGGATGGTCAAATACGTGCATCGGGAAATTATCCAGTACGCCGCCATCTGCGAAAAAATTCCCTGTTCCGAATTGTGTCCCATCAAAGCGCAACGCCTCGAAGAACAGCGGGATGCTGGCGGACATACGCAGCGCGTCCGCAACAGCCACCTCCGGCGTATGATGGGCGGAGAAAGTACGCGCCGTCCGCGCCGAGATGTCGGTGGCAACCACATACAGGTCGAGACAACCGTGTGCGCGGAAGTCCGCGAAGGTCGCCCGCCGATTGCCGTCAAACCGTTCGGCAATCACATCCTGCACCCATTCGTAAGCATAAGTGGTGGAATACCAGCCGTACTGGTTCATCAGCCGATCAAAGGCGCTGGTGCTGGCAATCACGCTGTCCAGTGGCGGCGCAAGGAATTCGGGAACTGTCCCGAAGACATCTTGTGCGCGTCGCAGGCCCGGCACCCAGCTGAAATCCAACATAGTGAACACCCGGTTGATCTCTGCCGCATTCAAGCGCAGGCTGACTAGCATCCCCAGAATCGCTCCGGCAGACGTGCCCGCCACCCGCTGAATCTGCGGCAGCACCCCATTTGCTTCCAGCACTTCCAATGCCCCCAGATAGGCGAAAGTCTTTACGCCGCCGCCCTGAAAGACGAGGTTGCGAAACGGATAGCCCGCCGGGGCGGGAACACCGCGCAGCCGATTGGTGAGCCTATGCAACAGTGCCAGCGGGTTCATCTTGAGCAATTCCATTCTTTCCCAGCAGCAAGCCGTGCAGCCTATCAAAACCGCATTATAATTGTAACGAGATTTATTTCGTCTTCTATTATCGCAGATTAGAGATGCCTTTATGAGCGACAGCAACCCCAATTACCCGGACATCCTCGGTTATATCACCGGGGATATACAGAGTACGTATGGCGTAGTGCAGGCAGCACTGGCCGTCAGCCCTTCGGTCGTGTTCACTGGACACCCCTTTGAAGTTATTTTACTCCTGCAAAACCTTTCTGATGTACCTGTGAAGGTGGTGGCCTCGTTGCGATTGCCTTCTGTGATGGTCGGCCAGCAACCTGCCCTCACCAGCCACCATCACCGCCGCACCCTGCATTTACATCCTGCCGAAGTGGGCTATCTGGTGATGCCCGCCGCCGTCAGTGCAGAAGCCATTGCCGCCACGTACAGTGTTGGTATGGCGCTGGATGTGCAGCCCGCCGCCAAACCGCGTCGCATCCGGGCGGTGGATAGCAACGATGATGTCAACCTCGACTACTACTTTTATCTGAGCGAACAGACCATCACGCGGGTGGTGCGGCTAAAAGGGTTGGATTTTTCGGCCACCCGATCGCGGTTGCCCGGTTCGCCAGTGGAAACCCGCTTGAGCGTGGTGCAGGGACAGCCTGTGCCGCCATCGTCTTCCAAAGTGGCATGGGTGCGCCTGTGGTCGTTGAACACCCACAGCGACACACGCCCGTTGCTGGAACGCTATCACGTCCCGCTGCTGGAGCAGGTGATCCCTTACTTGAAGCGCGATCTGCTGTTTCCGGCGCTGTATGCCGCACTGCGCGAGCATTTCAGCCCGCACTATGCGGTGAGCGCCCCGGAACTACATTTTGCTGCGAAATTGATGGTGCATGTGCTGGAGATGGCGGATCAGCCACCCGAAACGCTTAGTTACCGTCAACAGTCCATCTATGCGGTAGGGCAGCTTTTGCGGAACGGATGGCCGCGTGATGGCAGCCCGATTGTGCTGCCCAACTGGACGCGGGCGGCGCTGGTGCAAATGAGTGCCGATCCGCTGGTGGTGGAAGACCCGCTGACCGCTTTTGCCACCATTTTGCTGGACGACCTGCTGCGCGATTCGATCCTGCACGGCTTCCGGCTGATTCACGCCATCACTGGGCAGCAGTTGGGCAGCGATAGTGATGCTCGTGCTTATGGCGAACAACTGGTAGGCCTGCTGGCAGACCCGACCAGCCGCTTGAACTTCCTCGACTGGTATTTGCCGCTGGTGATTGGCGGGGTGCTGGTGGCACACGACACCCTGTTACGCGGCGAGAGCGTACTTGAATCATTGAGCGCGTTAGACTCCGCCTTTCGAGAACGCGCCGCCGAACGGAACGACGATAATGCCGAAATCTTCGACCTGTTTGACCGCTGTTATGATGAAGAAGTGCGGCGTTACCGGAGTTGGATTTGAACAAGATTGTATTTCGGTCTACATTCAAACGCGGAAATAACCGTTCTCCTACGGCAAATTGGATACCATGATAGGCAGATGTTGGCTATCAACCGTATAATGAACATGAATTACCAGACTTGTGAGGAAGATAGCAAGGCGGCATTATGCCTGATTCAGAGTCAACCAATTATCCTGATATTCTGGGACATATCACCGATGGAACGCGGTATGCCGTAAATGGCGCACAAATTGCACTGGGCGTGCGTCCTCGTGTGGTGCGTGTAGGCCGTCCTTTTGAAGCGATTTTGCTCATCCAAAATGTGACGGATAGCAATATTGATGTGACGACTACCTTGCAACTGCCTGAAGTTGACTTGAAGAAGAAGCCCAAACGCTTTATCGCCAAGTCGGGGCGTTTGCTGGTCGGGTTGCGCCCGGCGGAAGTGGGGTATGTCACGCTGCCGGTGAGCTGTCTGGCAGATACCGCCGTTGGCGACGGTTATAAACTGGCGATGACAGTGGAAGTGAAGGTGCTGAAGAAAGCGGATCGCGTGCGCTTGCCCGAAGGCGGTGGCGTGGTGGACACGGATTTGCTCACCCCCGATTCGGCTAGAGAAATCGCCGTCCTGCACAAGATACCCTTTTCTGCCACGCGGCGCGGTTTGTTCGGGGCGACGCTGGAAGCACCTTTTGCTGTGCTGTCGTCAGCAGGCGTGATCGGGCAACTCCCCGACCTCAGCCCCGGTTGGGTCAGCCTGTGGACGCTTTCCGACCACCGCGATGACCGCCTGACGCTCACCCGTCATGGCGATCTGATCTACAAAAAGATGCTACCCGGTCTGCGCCGCGAAAAGACCGTCAACGCCCTTTATAAGACCACACAGCAGCGGTTTGAGCGCAGCGGGTATTCGATCTACCCGATTGAGGCGCATTATATTGCGAAGATGCTGGCGGCCGTGCTGGAGATGGCGAACCCCACCGAGAGCGTGTTCGACCATCTGGCGGACGAAACACTCAACATTGCTCATCTGCTCAAGCATGGCACATCGCACAAAGGCACGTTGCCCCTGCCGTCATGGTTTCGGGGGATGTTGCGAGCTATTGAATTCAATCCGGCAGCTGCCGAAAACCCCATCACCACGCTCACCACCACACTCTACGAAGACCTCGTGCGAGATGCCTGCCGTCTGGCTTTCAAGATGATGGGACAGGTCACGGGTGAGAAAATCGGTGACTCGGCGGATGTGAACGAATACACGAATACGCTGGTGAGCCGTCTGCAATCGGCAGATACGGTGTTGAGCTTCAATGATGTGTATATGCCGCTGGTGATCGGTGGTGTAATCCTGTTTGATCGCGCCTGCCTGCCCACCGAAAAATTGGCAGATTCGCTGGACGACATCAGCCGTGCCATTCTGGGGCGCTACCCCGATTTGAGTGCGGAAGATCGGACAACTTATTCTATTATCGAGAAGGTGATCGAACGGGCACGTCAAAAATACGGTTATCAGGTCTAGGATAAACCATAATGCGGGACAACCCGAACCGAAAGATTGAACCCCTCTATCCTGATGTACTCGGTGCGATTACCGATAGCATTCGCATCGGCATGGAAAAGATGCAGATTGCGCTGGGGATCTTCCCGCGCCGCACCTTCATCAACCAGCCTGCCGAAGTGATTCTCATCATGCAGAACATGGTAGATCAGAACATGCAGGTGAAGGTGGGCGTTCAACTGCCGACCACCGATAAAAAGGGCAATCCGGTTGTCATAGATACGCCCAAGAAGATGATCGCCATCGGCATGCGCCCCGGCGAAGTGGGCGTGTTGCGTATCCCGATTATTCCGCTACCACCCCACCCAGCCCGGTGTGCAGTTTCCGGTGCGAGTGGCGGTGCGCTACCGCACTGCCGAAGAAGGCCGTGCCGTGCGCCCCCCGACGGGTGGTGCGCCGCCGTCTGTGCTAACCATTTCACCTGTCAAACTTCAGGTGCTGCGTGAGGTGGAATATGCCGCGCAGACGTGGAATCAGTCGGCGGAAATCATCACCACCTATTTCGACATTGCGGCCAAGCGCATCGAACCGCTGAATCAGGATTTGCAACCACGCTACGAAAGCCTGTGGACGATGGAGGAGATGGCGGAGGAAGCGCAACTGGTACAGGCGCGGATGCAGGATGCGGTGCGCGTGGCTTCCGGCCTCACCCGCAGCACGCTGTTGCGCCCGATTGTGCGCGCCGTCGAGGAACGCTTTGCGGCACGCGGCATCCCACTGCATCCGGGCGAGTGCAAAGCCATCGCCAAGCTCATCACCTACACGCTGGACGAAGGGCTAGACCTCGAACCCGGCTTTTCGACCGAAACCAGCCGCTGGTTTCAGGTACTCTGTCAGGTTCTGGCGCATGATGAGCATGTGGACGATTTAGACCGTCCTGACATCGCCACACGCTACTTGTTCGATGCCGCCATGTACGATGCGGTGCTGCTGGGATTCGCGCTGATTGCCCCCAAAATCAAAGAGGATTTGGGCGACAGCACCGAGCGCCTGAACTTCGCCAACCGCATCCTATTGTGGATGGCGGGGCAGGTTGAACCCGATCTG
>CAIVEA010000727.1 GCA_903904765.1 uncultured Chloroflexota bacterium | reverse complement strand
GCGAAGGGGCGCAAGAGGGGCACAAGACGAAGAAACCTCACCCCTGCCCCTCTCCATGACGCGAAGTACCGCTATAGAGAGGGGGTAAGAGCTTTCAAGGGTAGGTTTTTGGGGGTTGAGGTTTCTATCTCCCCTCAGCCCATGTATGGGGATAAGGGGACGGGGGATAGGGGACTCTGACTCCCTTCGCTCTGAGGGAGAAGGGATGGGGATGAGGGCGCAGGCAGAAAATAAACAGCGCGGCGAAGGTTTCATAACCTCCCCGCGCTGTTTTTGACTCCCGCCCCCTCCGTTGTCCCGCAGGCTAACGTGGGGACGACCCCTGAATTACAGTTCCAGCATCACGCGCATCACGCCGTCTTTGGGCATCCCCTGTACGTGGAAGCCGAGGCGTTCGGTCACGCGCAGCATATCGGTATTGTCGTACAGCACGTTGCCGAAGATGCGCTCCACACCTTCCTGCTTGGCAATTTCCACCAGCCGCCGCAGCAGTTCCGTGCCTAAGCCCTGCCGCTGGAAAGCGTCCGCCACCAGAATCGCGTATTCGGCATCGCTAGAGTCGGTCAACTTGATGATACGACCCGCCGCCGCGATTTGACCATCCGGCATCTGCACCACCAGCGCCATCTCGCGGTCATAGTCAATGAAGCAGATGCGCGCCAGACGTTCATGCTCCACACGCTGGCTGAGCTTCATCGGGTAGAAGTAGCGCAGATACACGCTGCGTTCCGAAAGCCCCTCGTGGAAGTGCGCCATCTGCGGCTCGTCTTCCGGGCGAATCGGACGGATGAGGACTTCCGTGCCGTTATGCATCGTCCACGGGCGAGCATATTTGCTCGGATACGGGCGAATCGCCAGCTTGGGCAGCTTTTCTTTGGTCACTTCCGGTCCGTACAGCACCACGCGGGCATCCAGCGCAAGCAGGCGTTCGTGAGAGGCCAGCAGCGGGTTGATGTCAATTTCCTTGATCCAGCGCTGTTCCACCACCAGTTGGCTGAAGCGCACCAGCAGTTCTTCCAGCGCCGCCAGATCCACCGGCGGACGACCACGCACGCCCTTCAGCGCCTTGAAGATGGTGGTCTGTTCCATCATACGGCGGGCGAGGGTGGTGTTCAGCGGCGGCAGGCCGAGCGCCTTGTCCTTGAACACTTCCACCAGTGTGCCGCCCATGCCGAACAGCAGCACCGGGCCAAACTGCGGATCGGGGCTGCTGCCGATAATCAATTCGTAGCCGTCCAACTTCGCCATCGGCTGCACCGAGACACCGAGGAAGTCGGCGGCGGTGGCCTTCTCCAGCACCGAGTCCTGAATGCTCTTGAAGGCGGCGCGTACCGCGTTCGCATCCCGTAGGTTCAGCTTCACACCGCCCACATCGGTCTTGTGGGTAATGGTCTGCGAGTGAATCTTTAGCACCACCGGATAACCGAGTTCTTCGGCAGCTGCCACCGCCGCATCCGAGGTGGGGGCAATCCGCATCGGCACGGTGGGAATATGATAGGCCGCCAGAATCTCCTTCGATTCGGCTTCGGTCAGAATAGTGCGTCCGGTAGCGCGGACATCAGCAATCATCTGCTCCACTTTGGCGCGGGGCGAGACTTCTTCCGGCGTTTGCGGGGGCAATACCGGAGTCTGGTACAGGCCATGCAGGTTTTCGGTGTACTTCCACATATAGTTGAACAGCTTGGCCGCCGTGTCAGGATACGGGAAGGTGGGGATGTTGGCATTGTTCAGAATGGCTTCGCCCGCACCCACCATCTTGCCGCCCATCCAGCTTGCCAGCACCGGCTTGCCCAGCGAATGAGCATACGGCTTCAACTGTTCGGCGGTCAGGGTGGGGTCGGTCATGTCCTGCGGGGTGAGGATGACCAGCAGGCCGTCACTGTTCGGGTCGGCGGCGGCGATTTCCAGCGCCTTCGCGTACCGATCCGGCGGGGCATCACCAAGGATGTCAATCGGATTGTTATGACTCCACGCAGCCGGCAGCAGCGCGTTCAGCTTCTCCATCGTTTCGGGGGCGATGGGCGCTAGTTCGCCACCTTCGCTGATGAGCGCATCGGTCGCCAGCACGCCGGGGCCGCCTGCGTTCGTCAGGATGGAGAGGCGCTTGCCCAGCGGGCGCGGCTGCTTCGCCAGCACATCCACCGTGTAGAAAATATCGGAAATCTTATCCACACGCAGCACGCCAGCGCGTTTGAAGGCCGCGTCCAGCACATCGTCACTGCCCGCCAGCGTCCCGGTATGGGAGGCGGCGGCATGGGCGGCAGCTTCAGTGCGTCCTGCCTTGATGACGATGATCGGCTTGGTGAGCGCCACTTCACGGGCGGCAGACAGGAACGAACGGGCATCGCCCACCGATTCCATGTAGATCACGATGCTGTGGGTGTTGGGGTCGTCGCCCAGATAGCTGATGAGGTCGCCCCAACTCACATCCAGCATCGAGCCGATGGAAATGAAGGCGCTAAAGCCCACGTTGGCCTGCAAGCTCCAGTCCAGCACCGAAGTGCAGAGCGCACCCGACTGGCTGATGAAGCCCACGTTGCCGGGGTGCCCCATGCCGCCTGCAAAGGTGGCGTTCAGGCCGTAGCGCGGCATCATCACGCCGAGGCAGTTGGGGCCGACGATACGCATCTTGCCCCGCGCCTGATCCATGATGGACTTTTCGAGCGCAATCCCTTCCGCGCCCACCTCTTTGAAACCCGCCGAGATGATGATCGCGCCGGGGATACCTGCTTCGATACATTCACCGATCAGCCCCGGCACGCTCTTGGCGGGCGTGACCAGCACCGCCAGATCAACTGGATCGGGGACATCCTTGATGCTCGGATAAGCCTTCACGCCCAGAATGCTGTTGCGCTTGGGATTCACCGGAAACACCGCGCCGCCGAACGGGGTGGCGATCAGGTTCGCCATAATGGTGCGCCCCACGCTGCCCTTATTCTCGGTAGCGCCGATCACAGCGACATTCTTGGGGGCGAAAATGGCATCCAGCGATTGGAATTGACGCTGCACATCCTCTCCGCTCACCGGAGGTTTAAGCGGTACGGCCATCGTGTTCTGTCTCCTTGCTTCCTGCTTCTGTGTGGTAACGGGGCGCATGAACGCCTCGCATCAATCGTGAGTTTGCTATAGTGAAGCATAGCACAAACATCGCTTTCACTCTGATGACAAATGCAACGCATCGTAAGTGAAACCCGTAACCCTTGAACAATTTACCTTACGGAAAGCTGCAAGAATTTACAACTTTACAGATTGATACCCGTATATAATGAACACAAAGTGGCAATGATGCCCTGTGGAAAGGAAACTCTGAATCATGGAAGTAACGCTAAAACATCAACCGTCTTACGCACTGGCTGTTGTCAAAATTGCTCCCAATGAAGTTATTCGCGTGGAACCGGGCGCGATGGTCAGCCACAGTGCAGGCATGACCCCCGAAACTAAAGCTGAAGGCGGGTTCTTCGGCGGCCTGAAGCGCATGGCGGCGGGCGAAAGCTTCTTCCAGAACACATGGACAGCCCCGGCCAGCGGCGGCGAAATGTCCCTCGCCCCCTCCCTCCCCGGTGATATGATCGTCATCCCCGTGACCGAAGATTTCTACCTCGCCAGCGGCGCGTATGTCGCCAGCGAACAGTCAGTGAAGGT
>CAIVEA010000726.1 GCA_903904765.1 uncultured Chloroflexota bacterium | reverse complement strand
GTGGCCGACTCGTCGCCGCGCCGTCCGATCCATGCCAAAGCCCCGAATTTTGAAGATCAATCTACCAAGATTGAAGTGTTTGAAACCGGCATGAAGGTGATTGACCTCGTTGCACCGATGTCGAAGGGCGGCAAGGTAGGCATCTTCGGTGGGGCGGGCGTAGGCAAGACCGTGACTATTCAGGAACTGATTAACTCGATTGCGACACAGCACTCGGGTCTGTCGGTGTTTGCGGGCGTAGGCGAGCGTACCCGTGAAGGTACGGCGCTGTATCATGAAATGGACGAAGCCGGTGTTCTGGACAAACTGGCGATGGTGTTCGGTCAGATGAACGAGCCGCCCGGTGTGCGTTTGCGTGTGGCGCTTTCGGGCCTGACGATGGCTGAGCATTTCCGCGACGAAGGCCGTGATGTGCTGCTGTTCGTGGATAACATCTTCCGTTACTCGCTGGCGGGTTCGGAAGTATCGGCGCTGCTCGGTCGTATGCCCTCGGCGGTAGGTTATCAGCCGACGCTGGCGGACGAGATGGGTCAGCTTCAGGAACGCATTACCTCCACCAAGCGCGGTTCGATCACCTCGATGCAGGCGGTTTACGTTCCTGCGGACGACTACTCTGATCCGGCTCCTGTGGCGGTGTTCACCCATCTGGACGGTACGATTGCTCTGGAACGCTCGATTGCTGCCCGCGCCATCTTCCCGGCGGTGGATCCTCTCGCCAGCACCAGCAAGATTCTCGACCCGCTGATCGTGGGCGATGAACACTATCAGACGGCGCGTGAAGTGCAGAAGGTACTCCAGCGCTATAAGGACTTGCAGGACATCATCGCCATTCTCGGTATTGATGAACTGTCGGACGACGATAAGCTGCTGGTGGCACGCGCTCGTAAGATCGAATTGTTCCTCAGCCAGCCGTTCTTCGTGGCGACGCAATTCACGGGTCGTGAAGGCCGTTATGTGAAGGTGAAGGACACCATTCGTGGCTTCCGCATGATCCTGAATGGCGAACTCGACCATATTTCGGAGCAGATGTTCTACATGGCCGGCCCGATCGAAGACGTGCTCGAACGTTACGAGAAGTCGAAGAACTAGACCTCGCCCCGTTTGCCCCTTCGCCAGACGGTGAGGGGGCTGTAGTAACTTGATTGGTGACGAGGAAACAGCGGTTGATGAACGAACCGCTGCGGAGGAGGCAAAAAGATGCCCGTTCATGTAGAGATCGTAACGCAAGAGCGCCTGATTTTTCAGGAACGCGAAGCGGATATGGTGCTGGTTCCGGGCGCGGAAGGCGAAATGGGCGTTCTGCCGCATCATGCTCCCGTGTTGACCACGATGGGATTCGGCGAACTGGTCGTCCGCAAAGGCAACCGCGAAGAACGCTTCGTGATCTATGGCGGCGTAGTGGATATTCGCCCGGACAAAGTGGTGGCGCTGGCCGATCTGGCCGAGTCATCGTTTGATCTGGACGAAGCCAAGATCGAAGAAGCGCGGCAACGTGCGGTGCAGATGATGCGCGAAGGCGTGCCGCACGAAGAAAACCGTCAGGCGACGCTGGCGCTGCGCCATGCGGAACTGGCGCTGAAGGTGAAGATGAAGATGAAGGCGCGTGGGCCTTCCATCCTGCGTATCGTGGAAGATGAGAGCGAGGATTAGTCCTCGCTGCGTCGCAGTCGCTTCGCACAGGTAAGAAGCAATAATCGGGCAGGCCGCATGGCCTGCTCGCTTTGTGTATTCAGGTCATCCGGTCTTTTCTCCGTTTCCACAGGACAGCGAAGATGTCTAATCCCCGTTCGCAACCGCGCCGCCGATTCTGGATAATTGCGGCGGTTGTTTTAGGCTTGCTGCTGATCGTCGGCGTGTCTGTTGGGCTGCCGGTGCTGCAAACCGCTATGAAAAGCTACAGTATCCAACTGGACGCATTCCCGACGGCAACGCCTTTCGAGGGTAGCGTGTCCGAAGCTGAAATCGCGGAAATAGGCGATTTGCTGCGGGCAGCGGGGTTGCCGGAGGGCGATTATCTGCTCAGCACAGGCGTGGTGAAGCACCTCGAACGATTGCGAGAGGGCGAAGTCAGCCCGGATGCGGTGCGCCTGTATGCGGCTAATCTGGTGAAACTGACTGAATGGACCGCTGCTTACGGAGACCCGATTCCGGTCACGTTCTGGGATGTGCAGAGTACCGATATGCGGACGCACGGCTTACGCGAATATGCGATAGCTAACGCGATTGCACAACCGGATTCCGAGCCGTATCTGTCGCTGCTGGCGCAGGCGTATAACCGACTGGCAGCGTTCCATCAGGCGGGCGAAGAACAGGATACGGCGCTGGATGCTGAATTTGACAT
>CAIVEA010000725.1 GCA_903904765.1 uncultured Chloroflexota bacterium | reverse complement strand
GCGAAGGGGTACAAGAGCGTTGCCTCACGCTTTGTTCCCTCGTGGCGAAGGGGTACAAGAGCGTTGCCTCACGCTTTGTTCCCTCGTGGCGAAGGGGTACAAGAGCGTTGCCTCAGGCTTCATTCCCTCGCCCTGAGGGAGAGGGATTAAGGGTGAGGGTTTTAACAAACGCCTCGATCTTGTGCTGCTGCTCGGCGGTGAGGGGCGCATAGGGCGCAATCGTTTTGCCCGTCCCGATCCCCAAGCAGGCCAACCCGTACTTCACACCCGTCACCCAGTACGCGCCCGCCAGCGGCAGCGCATCACGCAATACCTGAATGCGCTCGTTGGCGCGGGTCAGCGCGGCCTCGTCCCCGTCCGCCGCCGCACGGCAGGCTTCGATGAACGGACGCGCTTCCACATTGGCGCTAGACGGGACGACACCCACCGCGCCCGCCCGCAGCCCTTCGACCATCGTCAGTTCGTCGCCCACCAGCACCCGCAGCCCCACTTCGCGCCCCGCTTCGATCAGCGGACGGAAGAAGGCCGGATTACCGGAGCTTTCCTTGCAGCAGGTCACCCAACCGCGCCGCGCCAGTTCCAGCAGCACGCTCATGGGGATTTCGGTTTTGACGATAGAGGGCAGGTTATACGGGATGAGGTTCATGCCCCCATCAGCCGCTTTGCAATCTTCAAACAGGCGCAGATGCTCGGCTTCCGTTTTGAACGGGAAGTAAAAGGCCGGAGTCACCACATAATGCGCGAAACCGATCTGACGGAGCAGGTGCAACTTTTCCGCGATGCGCCGCGACGAGGTTTCCATCACGCCGCCCAGCAGCGGCAGCGCCCCACCGGCTTCGCTGTGAGCGATCTCCATCATGCGCGTCCATTCCGTCAGCGTGAGCAGCGGCCCTTCGCCCGCTGACCCGCCGATGAACAGCCCGTGTACACCTGATTCGATCAGGCGGCGCAACAGTGTGCGGAACGCGGGTTCATCCACACGATCTTCCGCATCCAGCGGCGTGATGACAGGAACGACAACACCGGAGAGAGTCTGCACCACAATCAACCTTTGCTTTGATGCTCCCGCCGATGTTCACACAAACGCAGCGGGAATTACTGCTTATAGGTTTTGCTGATCCGGTTGTAGGCCACTTGCAAGTGCGTCTCAATCACTTGTAGCGCCTGTGCCTCATCCCGCGCCCGGATGACATCTACAATCTCTTGATGGCGCGTCATCTGAACACGAAAGTCCGAATCGGCCACGTTACGGCTCAACAGAAAGATGTAAATCTGCGGGCGTAAATCCGCCCATACTGACTGCAACCGCTTGTGACGACTGGCCTGATACAGCACGTCATGAAAATGAAGGTCGAGATCGGCTGCATCTTTTTCGCTGATGCCCCGGTTCACTTCTTCGATCATCTCATCCACAATCTGCTGCATCTCGTCCAGATCGGCAGGGGTAGCGTTGCGGATGGCGTACTGCATGGCGACTCGTTCCAACCCCAACCGCAAGCTGTATACTTCATCGAAATCCTCTTGCGTCAACCGCGCCACAATGGTGCGCCCGTTGCGGGGGATGGTGACTAAGCCCTCGCGCTCCAACTGGCTGAGCGCATCGCGGATCGGCCCCCGGCTGATACCGAGCATTTGCGACAGCGGCACTTCGCGCAGTTGTTCACCGGGCGCGATCTTGCCGCGAAAGATGGCTTCACGCAGGTAGTCCGCCACCTTATCCGCCAGCGAAACTTTCAACGCCGGCATTAAGCCATCATCATCAGAAAACAGCCCTTCGCTGTCCTCTGTGGACTTCAATGCAGCAAGAAGTTCGTCCGCATCGAGCTTGTGTTTGTCGCTATTCTTGGCTTTCATCCGTAGTCGTCCCATGACTTATTGAACCTTCATGGGCAAGAGCATAGCCGGATTTTGGGATTCCTCAAACGGTAAAAACACCGCCTCCGACATCCCCATGCCGGAAGACTTTTTGCCCGTTGCAGAATCCGCGCCAGTACCCCATCCAAGCGCAAAACAGATCATGAAAAGCAACCTAATTCAAAAAAGGACTTAAATTGTTAACATTTGACAGTTGACACACTTTATAGCGTTTTTCAAAAGCTGTCAAGCTTTTGGTCAAAAATCACAACACCCCGGTGAAGCATTGAAACCAGTGCGTTAGGTACAGGCTGATTGTTGAAACGGGAGATGGATATTCGAGGAAAAACACGCCTCTAGCACGGGGAAGTGCCGGACACAAACCGTTCGGTCAAGCGTTCACTACTCGTCGGGATTTGGGTCGCGGGTGGGCAGGTTCGCCGGGAAACATAGCGTCACCGTCGTCCCCTGATTCACCACGCTATCCACTTGGAGCGTGCCGCTGTGCAGTTCTGCTGCTTCGCGGGCGATGCTCAGTCCTAAACCCGTGCCGGCGATTTTGCCGACATTCTCGGCGCGGTGAAACGGCTCAAACAGGTGCTTCAGATCGGATTGTGGAATGCCGATGCCTTCATCGCTCACCTGCAACACAATCTGCGCGGATTCCTGCGCCAACCGCACGCGCACCATTTTCTCGCGGGGTGAATATTTGAGCGCATTGGACACCATATTGCTGATGATCTGCCGCATCAACCGTGAGTCATACACGACCACTAGCTCGTCGGCTGGGAGGCTACATTGCAACCGCCCCCGGTGAACCTCTTGCCCATCGTAGTCGCTCACCACATCCCGGCACAATTCCGCAAAATCCCCCGGTTGCGGGTCAAAGCGCGATTTGCCGGACTGCATATTCGCCAGTTGCAGCACATCTTCCATGATGCCCTTCATGTAACCGACCTGCTGGCGGATTTTGTCCAACCGGGCATCCATCTGAACGGTGTCCATTCTTTCGCGGTATGTGGTTAGCGTATCCGTCGTCGCCAGAATGACCGACAGCGGCGTGCGGAACTCGTGCGAGGCCATCGAGATAAAGCGCGAGCGCAGTTCGCTCACCTCTTGCTCTTTTTCCAGCGCCGTCCGCAAATTGGCTTCGGCTTGTTTGAGCAGAGTAATATCCACATATACGCCCAGTATGCCGATGATCTGGTCATTGATGTCCAGCAACGGTTGCTTGTTGGTGCGAACCAGCATCGCTCCACCGCTGGCTGTTTCCTGCACTTCCTCATATTCCAGCGTGGGCGCTTCTGCCCCGATGATACGCAGATCGCTGGAGCGATAAGCTGCCGTCGCATCCCCGCCCCACGGCAGATCACGGTCACGCTTGCCCACGATCTGGCGCGGGTCATCCAGTCCGGCATCCTGCGCGAACAAATTATTGCAGCCCAGATAGACTGAATCGCGGTCTTTCCAGAACACGCGCACGGGAATGCTGTCGAGAATGGCTTGCAGCATCCACCGCGACTCGCGCAGTTGTTGTTCGCTGGTACGCAACGCTTCTTCGACCCGCTTGCGCTCGGTGATGTCGCGGATGATGCACACCAAATTGCTGACCATCCGCTGCGAACGGTTGACGGGCGCAATATTCAGTTCGACGCGCATCACCGTCCCATCAGCGCGGACGGCAGAGGCTTCGACATGGCTCATCCGGTGGCTTTTAGCGACCTTTTGAAGGGTTTCATCAATCGTGTATGCGTCTTCTTTGGAGAAAAAATCCGATAGTTTGTGATTAAGGTACTCCGAGGCCTTAATCCCGAACAATTCATCAAAGGTGTAATTGGCCTGCTGGATGCCGTCTAGGATATCCAGTAGCAAGATGCCATCGCCGCTGTGGTTGAAGATGGCCTCAAGGCGGTTTTTCACCCGTTCCACTTCGGCAGTGCGCTCCACCACGCGCCATTCCAGCGTTTCGTTGGCAGATTTCAATGCGGCTTCGGCCTGCTTGCGTTCGGTGATGTCACGCACAATGGAGATAATCTCGTCGCTATCACCAATCGGGGTCATACGGGCTTCGTAGTATTCGAGGCCGGTGGGTGTTTGCATCGAATATTCATACGTAACCATCTGCTTCTGGATAGCGAGTGCATCCAGTGCCGCCTTCGTTTTATCAATCAATTCCTGCGTGCCGGGAATGGGCGTGAACACTTCTTCGGCTGTGCGCCCCAGAATCATGTCCAGCGGCATCAACAGGTTGCCCGATGGGCCATGAAAATCGAGGAATGTTCCGTCCAGACGCATGTGGAACATGATGTCAGGAATGGTGTTGAGCAATGCCCTCTGTTTGGCCTCGCTCTGCCGCAGCGCCGCTTCCGCCCGTTTGCGTTCGGTGATGTCGCGCACGATGGAGATGATCTCGCCGTTAATGCCGAGAGGAGCCATACGCGCTTCAAAATATTCCAGTTCCGTACTCTGGCCTTTGTTTCCCGGCATGGTGTACTCAAACGTCACCACCGCATCACCCGTTTTGACCGCTTCCAGCGCCGCAGTATTCCGTTCAATCACCGTTTCGGTTCCCGGTAACTGAATCAGTATATCCTGTGCCCGCTTACCTTTAATAGTCTCTGCGGGCAGCGCCAGTTTTTCAATCGGCCCGTGAACATCAATATATGTGCCATCAGCCTGCATGTGGAAGATCAAATCCGGGATAGCGGCCAGCAGCGCATCTTGCTTAGCCTGCGTCTGACGCAGCGTTTCTTCGACCTGCTTGCGTTCGGTGATGTCGCGGATGATGGCGATGATGTCGTCGGTATTCTCGATTGGCCCCAGACGGGCTTCAAATTGGCGAATGCTTTCCCCAATCGGCAAACTGTACTCGAAAGTAATCAGTTGTTTGGTGTGCGGCACGGTCTGCATGGCGTGGTTGAGTTGTTCAACAATCCATTCCGTACCCGGAATAGCGCCGAAGAACTGCTGCACGGTCAGGTTGCGAATTTGTTCGGGCGGGATAGCCAGCGCAGACGACGGGCCATGAAAATCCACAAAAGCGCCATCTGCACGCAGGTGGAACATCAAATCCGGGATCGCGCCCAGAATGGCCTTCTGCATGGTTTCGCTGTCGCGCATCGCCAATTCCGCCTGCTTCAATTCGGTGATGTCGGTACTCATGCCGCAGATGCCGTTTATCACGCCGTTGTTGTCCCGCGTGGGGAACTTGATCGAGATGAAATAGTGATCTCCAGCGGGCGTATTCAGCACTTCAGCGACCTTCATGGGCAGGCCGGACTCGATCACCTGCAAATCATTGCTACGGAACTGACGGGCAATCTCCGGTGGGAACAGGTCATCATCGGTTTTGCCGATGACGGTTTGGCGCGGCAAAAGAGTGGCAATTTCCCATTCGCGGTTGACTTCCAGATACACGCCGTCCCGTCGCTTGAGGTAGATGACGGAACCGCTGTTCTCCAGAACGTCGGCCATCACGCGGTTGCGTTCGCGCAGTTCGGCTTCCACCTGCTTGTAGTCGGTCACATCGCTGGCAATCCCCTCGAT
>CAIVEA010000724.1 GCA_903904765.1 uncultured Chloroflexota bacterium | reverse complement strand
GTGAAGGGGTAATCGGCAATCTTGGGTTTGGCGTTGCTCACCACCGACAGTAGCGTAGATTTGCCAGCGTTCGGTACGCCGACAATGCCCACATCCGCAATCAGCTTCAGTTCCAGCACCAACCACTTTTCAACACCCGGTTCACCTTTCTCGGCATAACGCGGTGCTTGGTTAGAGGGGCTGGCGAAGTGCTGATTCCCGCGCCCACCGCGCCCACCCTTCGCCACGACTACCTGCTCGCCATCACGCACCAGATCGGAAATCACCTCACCGGTATCGGGGTCGCGCACAACAGTCCCCGGCGGCACATCAATCACAATCGTCTTGCCGCTGATGCCACTCATATTCTTCGCGCCGCCGTTCTTGCCATGATCGGCTTTGAAGTGGACACCCTTCTGAAAGTTGATAAGCGTGTTCAAACGGCGGTTGACCCGAATAACCACGTCGCCACCGCGTCCGCCATCGCCGCCCACCGGGCCGCCGCGTGGCATAAACTTTTCGCGCAGAAAGGCCACGATTCCATCGCCACCATCTCCGCTGCGGACATAAATCTTCACTTCGTCAAGCATTGCATCCCCAATTCATCCCACAGACATTCATCATCATGTACAGGCCAATTCCGGCAAATCATCCGGTTGCCCCGCACGGTACCATGCGATCGTGCGCCGTGCGCCTTCTTCAAATGAAATCGGCGCAAATCCCAGCTCCCGACGCGCCTTTTCGCTCGAAACACGCCAATTGTTATACACATACGAACGCAAATTCAATGGCCAGAACGGTTCGCTGTGCGTCAATACCGACAGCATCTCCAACACTCGCGCCGTTGAAATGCCCAACCAACCGGGAATCGGCAGTCTAGGCCAATGCAACCCGGCTTCGCGGCACACAATATCAAACGCATCGAGGTGCGAAATCCAGTCGCCGCAGATGTTATACACCTCGCCCACGCGCCCTTTCTCCAACCCCAGAATCACCCCCTGCGCGACATCGCTAATGTACGCGGGGAAAATGATATGCCGCCCCCCATCCACCTGCATGATGATTCCGCGCATCGGGTCTTTGAAGAACAGGCGGTTGAAAGCGTACTGCCCTAACGGGCCATAATACGCCCCCGGACGCATCACGACTACGGGCAATTGGCGCTCATGACAGGCGTTCATCACAGCCTCCTCCGCCTGCCATTTGCTGCGCTGGTAAGCGTCCGCAGGCTGCGCGGGATGGGTTTCATCCACAATCCCACGCGGGTCAGGATGACCGACTACAGCCACCGTAGATATATGCACGAACCGTTGCACGCCAACCGCCAGCGCCGCATCCAGAATGTTCGCCGTCCCCTGTGCGTTGGTAATCGAAAATGCGCGTTCATCCCCCCAGAAGCGGAACATGCCCCCGGCGTGTATCACCGCATCGCACCCCTCAACCGCCTGATGCAACACGTCGCGATCTGCCAAATCGCCCACCACAACTTCCACACGCGGATAGCGTTTCAGCCACTCATGTTGTTCAGGATGACGGGTCAATACGCGCAGCGGCCTACCCGTCCGGCACAGAACCGGGACGAGATGCCGTCCCAGAAAGCCTGTCCCGCCCGTGAGAAAAATCATATCCAGTTTCCTTCATTGGGGGTTGCAGCGTTCGCCAGTCACCCAACCGACTGTACCAACCGGATAGCGAGAAAGCAATCCCGCCCTCAGCGTTGGCGATTGTTCATCACCATCCAGATGTTCTGGCGCAACCGCGCTTTGCTCAGCGGACGAACGAGGTACACATCTACCTGCGCCACCACTAGCGCCATCGGTTGCTGGTCAGGCGTGCCATGATCGGCAATCACGATGATGGGAAGATCGCGCAGCCCTTCAATCTCCTTGACTTTGCCCAGCAGCGCCCATGCATGCATATCGGTGGGCTTCAAATCCATCAGGAGCAAATCGGCATGTCCATCTTCCAGAAATTCCAGCGCCCCGCGTCCGGTTTCCGCAGGCCATACCACCATCTTCATTTCCGAACAGATATCGGTGATTGCAGCCCGTTCTTCCGCCTGATTCAGCAACAAAACCGCCTGCTTATGTGCTGTCAGAGTCGTGTCGGTCTGCGAAGCAATAATCAGGTCAAGACCGATCCGCCGCCCGTCCAATGGCCTCGTATCGCGGTTAATTGGGCTAATGGAAACATCTACCTCGGTGAAGGCCACCACGCTCCGATTGAACATATTCGGCACACGCGCCCGCAATTCTTTTTGCCATTCTTCAACTTCGCGCAGTTGTTTGAAAGGTCGTCCACGACGACCAAACATCGCCACCTGATCGCCGCGCACCACCGCAGTCAGATCATCGCCCAACCCAATGCCCACCAGTAGCGCCCGCACCTTATCCACCTGCGACTTTGGCAATGTGGTATTCAGGTAATACACGCGCTGGCGATCTCCCGTCGCCTCCAATGTTTGCAAATGGGGATTGATCTGATGCGGTTCTGCGAGAGACAACAGCCATACAAACTGTTGGTTGTAATCCTCCGCGATGCCAGCTACTTTGAGCTGATTCAACTCATAGTCAGTGATTGGATGCCCGAAATCGGTTTCATCCAATACCCGAATTTGCCCAGAGAGCAAATCTTGCAAACGGTCGTCGGTCAAACGGGCAACAAACGAGCCATCCACCGTGACATATACAAAAGGGCGTGGAATCGCCGTGCCGGCGTGATTTTTGCTCATGTACACCACTGGTCATCCCCCAGTTCTGCGCCGGGGGGAATCATTCGACTAGAGCTTGACGAAATACGAAGCCGCTGCCCGATCTAGTAGTTCTTTCGTCAATTCCGGTGGCCGGTTGAAATAGGTAGCAATGTCTAGTAGCTGATTCAGAATATCACGGGGATGCACAGCACGCAGCGGACGATCATGATTGATATACCACTCTTTCAGCAGGTAAGCCAATGCCTGCTCATCGTATTTAATCTTCTTCGCCTCACACACGCGCTTGAAGATTTCGCGGTAATCTTCGTAGCTGGGGTCGCCAATTTCGATCTTGTGGCGGATACGGCGCAGAAAGGCATCATCCACCAGCTCACGCGGATCGAGGTTGGTCGAAAACACGATTAGCACATAGAAGGGAATTTCGATCTTCCGACCTGTGTGCAGCGTCAGGAAGTCCACGCCTTTTTCCAGCGGCACAATCCAGCGGTTCAGCAGGTCACGCGGGCGCACCTGCTGGCGACCAAAGTCATCAATCAGAAACATGCCGCCGTTGGCCTTCACCTGAAACGGCGCTTCATAGAACTTGTTGGTGTCATCATACACGAGATCAAGGCCAGCCAGCGTCAATTCACCGCCCACCATAATCATCGGGCGCTTAATCTTCAGCCATCGCGGGTCAGAAATCACACCAGTACTCTGCTTCACACCCGCACGGTCTGCCACGACGTGGTTCACATCATCAAAGACGCGAATCACCTGCCCGTCCACATCAATCGCGTACGGAATCCACATATCATCACCGAGGATCAGCCGCCCGATCACTTCGGCCACCGTTGTCTTACCATTACCGGGGGGGCCGTAGAGGAAAATCGAACGCCCGGAGTTGATGGCCGGGCCAACCCGCGCCAGCATGTCCTCCGAAATGACCAGATGATTCAACACCTGTTTGAGTTCCTGTTCATGCACCACCAAACGTTCGCGGTTCTGCATCTTCAGGGAAATAATATACTGATCAAGCGTGACCGGAGCCGGCCCTGCATACTGCGAGCGTTCCAGCGCCTCTCGCGCTTTTTCGCCACCGCGTGACGAAATGATGTACTGGAACGAAGCCTCGCCCAGACCACCTGAGCCGCGCACTTCGATATATTTCTCGCGCTTCAAAAAATCCACAATCGAGTCCAACACGCCGGTGTACGGTAGGCGCACGATTTCAGCAATATCCAGACCGGACATCACGCCGCCCAGATACAGCACTTTGAGTACCAGATCAGCCACATTTAGCATGTTCAAGCCGGTATCTTCCAGATTGGAAAGCGGCGGTGGTGTCCAGTTTTGTACGCCAAGCGGTTGTGTACCACTACTATGAGATGGCGGAACAGGCGTGCCCTGCGGCGTGGAGAGCTTTTTAATCAAAGGTTGTGTGGGGCGCTGTGGAGCGTTACGGCTCGATTGATCGGACATGACCACCTCGCAGGACTACCAAAGATGAACATTGCATAAATTACACGGGAAGGACTTCACCCAATATCTCATTATATCGTACACTGTGTAAAGCACGAATCGGCCTCCCAAAGCACATTTCAGCAAGAACCGAGCAATATGATTGACCGCATTCAATGGCTGGGGCATGGCAGCTTTTTTATACAAGGCCCGCCCCTTATTTACATCAACCCTCACCGCGTGGTACGCCGCACCTTTCTGGCGGATGTCATCCTCGTCAGCCACACACACCAAGAGCAGTTCTCGGTGGCAGACATCGAAAAACTGCGCGGCACAGAAACCCGCTTGATCGGCAGCGAAAATGTCGCTAAAGAGATCGAAAATTGCGAAATTCTTCGCCCGTGGCAGAGTATCCAGATTGATCGGGCAGGCATCAAGGCAATCCCTGCCTATTCC
>CAIVEA010000723.1 GCA_903904765.1 uncultured Chloroflexota bacterium | reverse complement strand
TCTACACATTTGGCGGAATATTCGCTTTTTTTAGCGTAATCCCGTTTATTTGCTGACAAAACTCTATCAACTTCTTATCACTACCCGAAGACGTGTCGCATAAACGTTGTGGTATCATGAAATTGCCGTTGATGGACAAAGTTGACGGTATCCAATATTGACCATGAGGGATGTGCGATGCGTAAGCTAGGACAGCAAATCTTACAAATCCTCGATGGCACTCCCGCCGTGTATGGGACTCCTACACGCGGTCAAAGCGTTGTGGAATTGGCTCTTGTTACGCCGATCTTAATCATTCTATTGATGGGTTTAGCTGAAATCGGGTGGTTTGCGAACAACTACCTGATTTTACTGGAAACCACCCGCGTGGGCGCACGTTTTGGTACGGTGCAGACGGGCGATACCAGCCCGCTGGCGTGGAATAATCAGGCGAGTTTGTCGCCCAATGCGTTCACGCTGCCCACCGATCAGGACTTTTTGGCGCGGCGTTATCGCTCGTGTGAAGAAGTTCGCCAGTTTGAAGAAATTCAGGGTTTCTACAATCTGTTGACCTGCGTCATGTTGCAATCCATGACTCCGCTGTCGTTGCGAATGCCGGGCGACCCGCAGTTGGATGCAAGCACTCCGAACGTAGACGACATCATCATTTCGGGTTTTTCGTTCCAACTGGTTGATCCGTCACAGTCCATCTGGAACAAGACATTCCAGTTTGGCGCGTCGACAGGGAAAACTTATCTTACACCGTCGCTGATGACGGGTTTGCCTTCGACAACCGCGCAAGTGTTGGTGGTGGGGCGCTATCCGACCAACGCCAACGAATGTACAGTCAATACGGATGGAACATACCGCTTGTGGGAGCGCGATCCGTTTGACTACATTCAGGATGGTGGACGCGATTACTGGGTGGCGACGGGCTACGCAGATGTGGAAGCCAATCGCAACTATTTGGAGCAACTCGGTGCGGATTCTTCAACGGCGGGGAATGCGACTTCGTGGGAACGCCAGCGCGGTTTCTCATGGACGGGGCAGCATACGATTTCGGAAACCAATGGTCGCTGTGTGGGTTCGGAGTGGTCAACCGACGAAGTGCAAGCCCTGATGAATTTGCCCAGCTTCAGCCTGACGACTGCCAACAATCAGCAGCGTGCGCGTTTGCCCAGTCAGGGTATGGTGCTGGTGGAAATGTACTGGCGGCATGAACTTCTGCTCAAGAATCCGGTTTTCAATCCGGTCTTTACCATACTTGGCCCCAACACGGTCATCAGCGTGTGGGCTGCATTCCCGGTTCCTGCCATCGAACCGCGAATTCGTTACGAATAAGAGAAGGAGACACGATGAAGCAGCGTCTCTTTACGCGCACAATGAAGCGTCTGGTGCGCCGGGGTGCGCCCGGTCAGACCATTGTTATCATGGCTATCGCGTTCATCGTCTTGTTGGCCTTTGTGGGCATCGTGACGGATGTTTCGTTGCTGTTCGTGCGCTATAGCACACTGCGCCGCGCAGTGGACGCGGCGGCAGTTTCCGCAGCAGGGCAAATTCGCCGCACAGTCGCCAATTCAACTGAATTGACCAGTGCCGCCACGCTGGGCGGTACGCAAGAGCAGATTGAAGCCCGTGCAGCAGGTTATGCCTATGCACGTAATATCGCTACTGTGAACCTCGCGGCGCGGCAGTTTATCGAGTTCTACGGGTTGAACCCCACGAATGTGCTGGTGAGTGACTGCGCGACCATGCCCGCGCTGGATGCAGCTACGCTGGATAATCCCGCGAATCAGACGCGTGCAGATGTGGCGCTGTATAAAGAACTTCAATGCGATTATCGCTTGCAACCGCGCAAGCTGGTGAAAGTGACCGCGCAGGTGGATTCGCCGACGGTGTTCTTGCGCCTGATCGGTTGGGGGAATGTCCGGTTGGAAGCTTCCGCGATTTCGGAAACCGCCGTGATTGACGTGGTGATGATTTTCGATGCTTCCGAATCCATGCTCAATCAGACTTCTTACAACGACTGGGAAAAAGTGCCATCGCCAGTTGCGGGCAGTACCACCTTGGAAGTGGATACGGTCAACACGATCAACTGGGGGATGCGCTATTCCATCCCGCGTATGGATACGGGTACTGGGGCCATCTCGCCACAATATTACAATCCTGCCGATCCGACCGGCGATTTGTATTACTACTCACGGGCGTGGACAACCTTCTTGAGCAAGACCAACCCGCAGATTGTGGGCGAGGGACGCTCGAATGGCACGATCAATCCCGCTTCCTTCGATACGAAGGTGGTGGTGCGGCCTTATGTAGTCACTGCGGCCAATGCGGCCACACTTTCGACGTTCTCTGACTCGCGCAATCCGCGTGTAGAATGCCGCGTCCGTTTCTATCCGGCAGGGCAGACCATTCCGATGCCGAATGGGACGGGCGACTATGTGGCTGCCGATGATGTATATCAAGAACAGACCGCTATTCTGGGGACAGCCCCCACCACCGCGCCCAGCGGTTTTTCGGGTACATGGCAGCCGTACTACGATGGTTTTGTGCCAGCCTATAACTACTTCGGTTGCTGCAACGACCCCAACGGTGATAAGAATTTTGATGATCTGATCTGCCAACCGTTCCGGCAGGTGCGGAACTCCGCCGAAGCCTTCCTTGACCGTATTGACTTCAATCGTGGCGATCGTGTGGCGTTCGTGACGTTTGACCGCGATGCGTTCCTCGTTGACCCGGACGGGTCGGCGGGGTCAGAAGTGCATATGATCACCCGCCAAGATGTGGCGCTGAAGGCGCTCCGTCAGATTGTGGGTGTACGCGCTGAGCCGAACTTCTATGCCGATACCAACAACGATGGTCAGTGGGATGGGTTTGTGGTGGGCGGTGCGGCTTTCAATGCCAGTGACCCCGCCAACAGCGGCAAGGTCTATAGCTACCGCTATAACCAGAACGATGGCAGCAAGGAATATAATTTCGCCACCAGTCAATATGACACCAATGGTGGTTTTGATGGTCGCGTTACTCAAAACCTGACCGATTATCCGATCAAGGATAACTGCTTCTGGACAACCGCCATGCTGCCTTGGCCGTTGAGCATCTATAGCTCACCCGCCAATGAAACGGTCAATGGTGCGGAGCCGAACTATGTGCCATTTGGCGATCAGACGGCGGCGCGGTTGGGTTTGCGCGTGGCATCGCGCTATCCGAACCCGCTGGCAGCACAGGGCGTAACCACGACGCTGATGCACCCTAACCTGAATGATCCATCATGGGAAGCTTTGATGACCTTCCCTGCGGCCTCCAAGCAGGGCAATAAGCCGCGTTTCGCCTATGAAGTGGCTGCGGGTTGCCGAGGCTCGAACGTGGGCGCGGCGCTGCGGCAAGCCAATAATGCGCTGCTTGACCCGGATACGGTGCGTGTGAACGGTGCAGTGTGGGTGATGGTGATGCTGGGTGACGGTGCGGCAGCGGGAAGCGACCCGGTGCGGCGCGGTGGTGCGAATGGTTTCCTCGCTCGTGCCAACCCCTACAACAGCACGAATGCCTCTCCCATTTCCGGCGATTATGGTTCGTATGGGCTTTGCCCGTATGGTGTGCCGACGGCGACCGGCATGGGCGAACTGGTGGGCGGTGGCGGCACATGGGAATCGCGTCCGCCGCGCTGTATGGATGAATTTCCAGCCAGTCGTCACTTCTGTTTTAACCCGTATAACAATCAGGACAGCGCAGGGAATGTCTACATTGATTTGAATGACTCGGATGAGTGTCAGAATCAGTACGATGTGGACGACTTTGCCCGCGATTGGGCAGATTTCATCGGTTTGAGCGATCCGTTCCCGGCGCTGAGTGTGGCGGGTACTGCGCGTAATGCGCTGCAACTGCCGACAATTTTCACCATCGGTTTTGGTCTGGATTTCCAGCAGGGTGATGGCAGTTGCACCGCCAACATTAACGACTGCCTCGGCGAAGAACTGCTGCGCTATATCGCGGATGTGGGCGATAACAACCGTCTGGATACCGATTATCAGCAGGACTATAAGGGTACGCCTTCGGTAGATAAGAATTTGGCGGTGGGTGACACGTATGGTTCGCGTGGCCCATGCGAGGGGCCAGTGCTGGGTGGTTACGCCAGCGCCGATGCGGTTCCGGCTTCGCAGGTGGAAACGCTGCTCATTAACCCATTCGCGCCCAAAACCAACTGCGGCAACTATTTTAATGCCCCGGACGCGGCTAAATTGGATAGTGTGTTCAACGAAATTGCGTCACGCATGTTTACACGTCTGACCCGCTAGAGAGGGGGGATGCTAATATGAGCATTCATCAGTCTGCTGGAGTATCGTCGCAGGCGAGAAAAGGCCAAACGCTGGCTGAATTTGCCCTGACATTGCCTATTTTGCTGATTTTGATGTTCGGGGTCATCGAGTTCGGGCGCGTGTTTCAGGCGTGGGTCACGCTGCAAAACGCTGCTCGTTCGGCGGCACGTTATGCCAGCACGGGTAACTACGATGAATCCCAGTTTGTGATGAATTTGAACCTCAACTCGGCCACGCCAGCCGATGCGACGGGTCTAGTTCCCTGCGTAAACGATGGGAACACAACGGGTTACGATTACGCGCACAACGGCGATTCTGTCGCCGACCCTGACCAGCGTGGTACTAAGACGCTCTATGATCCGCCCGGCTTGGATATGGGTGCGGTTGAGGTGTACAACGGCGGTCTGGAAAGCCTCTTTGCCACATGGAACGATGGCTTGAATTGTGACCCGTACAATGCCGATCATCAGGAAATGCGCCGCGATATGGCGCGTATCCTCTCGATTATGCTGGAAGCTCAGCGTGGCGCGGCTGGCCTAGCCATTCAGCCGTTCCAGTTCAATCTTAGCGGCGATAAGGCACAGGTTGTCAGCGGCAACTGGCCGTGGTTCAGCGTGTGGCAAGTCCCCAACCCGAATCTGAGCAAGCGTTCGTATTTTGATGTGTCCATCTGTAGTTCGCGCCGCCCTCTCAACAGCAATAATTCTACTTATTACAGCATTGGTGGACAGAAGCAGGATACCCGCTTCATCACCTATCAAGGCGATAATACACTGGTGACACCGAACAATCTGGCGCTGGATGGTGGTTCCACACCACCGCTGCCGGTTCCGGGTTGCTTGCTGAACGAAGTGCAGGCTGCCACCGATACTGTCGCTACGCATAACGGCGGCAAGCCTTGGTCTGATCCGGGCGGGCCGGCGGATACGGTGTATATCACGGTAACGTTCAATCATCCGTTGATTACCCCGCTGCCTCTGCCGACCAATTACATCCGCATTCAAGCACGCCGCAGTGCCATCGTGGAATCGTTCCGCGCAGCCGACCCGCGCAGCGCACTAGCTGGTGGTTCGGCAATTGACCAGTTGATTTCGACCAATACCCCGACGGCGACCAGTTCGCCCACCGTAACCAGCACAGCGACGGGTACATCTACCGCGACGGCGACTTTCACCCGTACTCCCACGTGGACTGCGCTGCCACCCTTCACCTGCGACCTGATTAC
>CAIVEA010000722.1 GCA_903904765.1 uncultured Chloroflexota bacterium | reverse complement strand
TATTTACAATTGTAGTGAAACGATTTATGATACCTAAAAGCGCAAAAAATCTGTCTATGCGCCTGTGCAAAATACGGTACCATCAAGTGATACCACCTTCTCCATGTGATTCAATTCAGATGAGGGTATCGGGGAGTGTCAGTCTTTATGGATAGCGCCAGAATGCTGGTCGTTGAGGATAACGAAACACTGCTCGAGAATATCCGAGAGATTTTTGAATTTCAAGAACTCCTCAAGATGGATATTCTCACCGCTGAAAACGGTGAGCGGGCGCTCGCTGTGTTGCATGGGCTGAACAAACCGCTGGATTTGATTTTGTGCGATGTGCGGATGCCCGTAATGGACGGAATCACGTTTCTGGCGGCTGTGCAGAAAGAACCACGCTGGGCTGAAATCCCGTTCGTATTCCTCACCGCCGAGAGCGAACAAAGCGAGATTGAACGCGGTTTGCGTTTGGGCGCGACCGATTACATCCCCAAACCGTACACCGTTGGCGGCCTGATTGACCGTGTGATGACGCTGATTATGCGGCCGTAGCCCCCCAAAGTCACCCTTCAAGCTGGTTTTTCCGCAGGCGTTCTATCAATTGTTCCCGTGACAGGGTACAGAATTTCTTGTGCAAATGCCGGATGTGATTGCGTACGTTGGACTCGCTGCTATTCATTTGGAGGATCACCTCCTGCGTGGGCACACCCTGTAGCAGCATATCAGCCACCTGCTGTTCGGCAGGCGTGAGGAGCGACAGCGGCAAGGTGGGCGCATCTTCACCTAGCAGCAGAATGGACTGCCGCAGGAAATCGGCGCGGGCATCATCACCTTCTTCCCAGTAAGCGATAACATATTGGCGCAGCAGTGGCAGTAATGCGGTTAGCGCCAGCGCCAGCACATTCCCAAACGGGAAGGTCATATCCATTGCATCCTTCATCGCCTGATCGGCGGCAGCGGTATGCCCTTTCAGGCTATAGGCCAGCGCCTTTAGTGCGACGATATGCGCGACATGTGGGGCACGCCCGCGTTTGGTATAAGCCTGTGCTTCGACCTCCAGCTCGTCCAAAGCACGGTCATAATCGCCCATCACCAATCGCGCATGGGCAGTGGTGTGCGCTGTTCCGGTGATGTACATCGTTTCAGAAGGCGTGGACGGGGCGATCTTTAGCCATGCACGGGCAGCGCGGACGCTATGCAAGCGTAACCCCTGACGGACGCGATAAGCTTCGGTGATGAGCGTCAATCCAGCGGCGGGCGGCGCGGCGGCGGTAGCCATCATCATCGCGTGATTGATCGCCCTCTGCATGGCAGGATAATCGCGGCTCAGGGCATGCACTTCGGCCTGCCGGCAATACAACCGCCACAGCACTGCCGCGTTCATGCGCTCCACATGCGCGAAGGCCGGGCGGAGCGTTTCGGCAGCCTCATCCACCATCCCGCGCTGGAGCAACGCCGTCACCCGATGGATACGCAGGGCACTCTCGGCATCCACCGCAAAACGCCCCCAATGGTCAGGCGAAGTCGCCAGCATTGCCAGCCCTTCCCGCGTCAGTGCCAGCACATCCTCAAAACGGGCAGCATCCAGCAGCACCGCGCACATGCCATTAATAGCGTGAATTTGCACCTGCGGACTGTTGAACTCGTGCGCGGCACGGTATTCCTCCTCCAGCGCCCGCAAACGACCCACACCATCTTTGCGATCCTCATGCGCCAGCGAAGCCAAATAGCAGGTATAAGCATACAGTCCATCATGCGGCAGAACGCGCAGCGCCTCCTCGATGTCCGGCAGATATTGACCGAAGTCTTGCCCCGGTAACCACGCCGAAAACACCTTGCCAAGCGCAATTTCACCCTGCCAGCGGTCTGCATTTGGCAGGGATTGCAGCCGCCGCAGTTGTTCCTGTGCCGCTGCTGCGTCCCGATCAACTTGCATGGCAGCCATCAGCACAAACAGGCGCAAACGCGGTTGCTCGTCCAGCAGTTGCGGCGGGTAATCGCGCAGCCAGTTGCGAAAGGCCGACGGGTCTTCAAACATAACGATGCGGCGCGAAGCCTCCAGCACATACTGTCCGGTGAGTACCATGTCGCCACAGGCGAACGCTTCGGCAGCAGCTTCGCGGAATTGCTCATGTGCCGCGTACCACGCTGCCGCCCGCCGCCGCGAGTCCGTCAGCACATCCGGCGCGGTCTGTTTCACCCGTTCCAGCAGCGTTTCGCGGAACAACGGGTGATAGCGATACTGTGGCGGATTCTCATTCACACGGGTGATAAACAGCCCTGCGTTGACCAACGTTTCCAGCATCGCAAGGCTATCCGCCATACCTGTGAGTGCGGCACACAGGGAGGGTGTG
>CAIVEA010000721.1 GCA_903904765.1 uncultured Chloroflexota bacterium | reverse complement strand
AGCGCCCGCAGCGCCGCCAGTGGATAAATACTACCGGAGGCTTTACGCGGCATGGGTTACGCACGTTCCTGTTCATACACCAGCGCCGCCACGCCGGAACTGATGGCCTGCGCCCGTACCAGCTTGAGCGTGGCGGGCGTGCCTTCCGGGAAGAAGCGTTGACCGCCGCCCAGCACCACCGGATACACCAGCATCCGGTAGACATCCACCAGCGCGTGGTGCATGAGCGTGGCGACCAGCGCCCCGCTGCCGTAGACCAGAATATCTTTACCGTCCTGCTCTTTGAGGTTGCGGATTTCATCAACCACGTTGCTTTTGATGATGATGCTGTTGTTCCATTCGGCCTTATCGAGCGTGGTGGAAACAACATATTTCCGCACGCTGTTCATGTAGGCCGCGCCTTCATCCTTGCTCTGCGGCCATGCAGCGGCAAAGCCTTCGTAGGTCACACGCCCCAGTAGCAGCGCGTCGCAGGCCAGCGTTTCCTCGGCTTTGAACTGCGCGATTTCGTCATTCCAATAGGGTGCCGACCATGATGGCGTTTGCATCATGCCATCCAGCGATAGAAATTCGGTGACAATGATCTTTCTCATAGCGCATTCCTTTGGCTCGGAGTTAAAAGTCGTAACGATTTGCATGACGTATTATACAAACAAATGTTCGGAAAACAAAAGCGAGGGGTATCGTCTCCGCGTTTGTGGTGCGGTTTGAGAACCGAATGAGCTATGCGTCCTTGCATTTAGAATTCCAAGACGAAATTTTAGGCAATATTTAGCACACGGCTTTTAAATTGCCTTGTATAGCGAGTGAACTTGTAAGGCACTTCAATATTCAAGGATGGGTATTTTGAAGCGATTGAGCGTATTGGTTCTGGCGATTCTCCTGCTGGCAATCACCACTACCACCTTTGCAGCCAGCAGTTACACTGTTACGTCCGTTGATAACATCATCGATAACGGTGGTGGAATCTATAACGTTCAGGTGACGATCAACGTGAACGGTTGGACAAATGATGGGGGCGGTATAGATTATGCCGGAACCGTGTACTACGACTGCCTCGGGAATCTGCTGGGATATTACGGGGAACTTCATTTCAGTGATTATTCCGGCCCGGTCAGTTGGTATACCTTCAACTTCGGCAATGCCCCCGGCCCATACCGGGCGGATGTGTATGATACGACGACACCCCCTACTAATGCTGGCGATTTGCTGGCCGGTACTCAGATTGGTTCCTTCCCCATCAACCTCAATGATACTGGTGTTTGCGACCCCGCCCCGTCCGGGGATGTGGATGGCGATGGCATTATCACTGGCGACAACTGCCCGACGGTCTACAACCCCGGACAGGAGGATGGCTGGGGCGGTGTGCAGGGCGATGCTTGCGATCAAGACCGGTATAACAAGGCGGGCATTCAGGTGCAGGGTTTCGTGCAGAAGGATGGCAGCTTCAACCTGCACGGCAACTGTGTCTTTTTCAGCGATGGCGCGGCAAGTTGTCCGGTGATCGCTTCCTTTGATCCTGACACATTTACGCCAGCCAGCATGCCGCAGGACGTGACTTCGGACACGGCTAACGGCTGGAGCGTGTGGGTGTATTTCCTGTACAGCACGGATGGTGTGGATGTGTATCAGGTGAACACCTACCGCAGCGCTGTTCCGCAACCGGATACACTGATTGATGACCAACTGGAAATTCATGTGCGTGGTAGCATCTGGAAATGGATGCAGCGCGGCTGATTCTGTCGCCGCTTCTTCAAGCAAAAAGACCACGATCCAGTGATTGCCCGGATCGCGGTCTTTTTTCTATCCGAAAGCAGAACGTTTATATCTGTACGGATGTTGTGGTTCAGCCAGTCCACAAAGACCGGATTGAAGCTGTTGCCCTAAACCGTAACAAAAACGCGGGGACGATGCCCCGCGTTCGTTGTGGTTCTGATCTAGCTTAGGCGGTGGTACGGTTGCCCTGCGGTCTGCGCCGCGGCTGTCCGCTCTGCGGCGCGTGTCCGCCGTTGGGGTTTGCATCGCGTCGCGAGCCGCCCTGCGGGGTTGCGCCACCGTCACGGCGCTGCCCACCCTGCGGTGTCGGACTACCCTCACGGTGCTGACCGCTTGCCGCCTGACCCTCACGGTGCTGACTCGTCGGCCCGCCGTGCGGATGCCCGCTGCGCTGACCGTTGCCCTGCCGCTGCCCGTTCCCGCCGCGCTGCGCGTGGGGGGGCGGACGCTGACCGCCGCTGCGCTGCCCGATGCGGCGCGTCAGGTCGGTGGGCTTGGGGGTGGGGTACTGCGACAGGTACGGGTGTTCTTCCTGCACGCGGACGTGCTTCTGAATCAGCCGTTCGATGTCCACCAGATAATCGCGTTCCTCGACTTCGCAGAACGAGTAAGCCACGCCGGACGCGCCAGCGCGGGCGGTGCGACCAATGCGGTGTACGTAGGTTTCCGGCTCGTTGGGCAGATCGTAGTTGATGATGTGCGTGATGTCGTCCACATCGAGGCCGCGCGCGGCGATGTCGGTGGCGACCAGTACGCGGGTGTAACCGGATTTGAAGTTCGAGAGCGCCTTTTCGCGTGCACTCTGCGACTTATTGCCGTGAATGGCTTCGGCGGTCACGCGCTCGTCTTCCAACTGCTTGACGACCTTGTTCGCACCGTGCTTGGTACGGGTGAAGACCAGCACGCGCCGGATGGAACGGTTCTCCAGCAGGTGTGCCAGCAACTGCGCCTTATCCTTCTTCTCGACGAAGAACACCGATTGTTGAATGGTGTCCACTGTCGAAGAAACCGGAGTGACCGCAACATGCACCGGGTCGGTCAGGATTTTGTTCGCCAAATCCTGAATTTCGGCGGGCATGGTGGCCGAGAACAGCAGCGTCTGGCGCTGACGCGGCACAGCGGAGATGATCCGGCGCACATCATGAATGAAGCCCATGTCCAGCATGCGATCGGCCTCGTCCAGCACGAGGATTTCCAGCCGATCCAGCCGGACATAGCCCTGACCCATCAGGTCGAGCAGCCGTCCGGGGGTGGCGACCAGCACTTCGGGGCCGCGCCGGATGGCATCCACCTGCGGGTTTTGCCCCACGCCGCCGAAAATGACGGCGCTACGCAGGCCGGTGTGCTTGCCATACACGCGGAAACTGTCGTTGATCTGGTTGGCAAGTTCGCGGGTAGGCGCGAGTACCAATGCGCGAATAAAGCGTTCGCGGCGCGGTGTGGTGCTTAGATATTGCAGAATAGGCAGGGCGAAGGCGGCAGTTTTGCCGGTTCCGGTCTGTGCGCAGCCCAACAGGTCTTTCCCTTCCAGCACATGCGGGATTGCTTGTTGCTGGATAGGTGTGGGCGTGTGATAACCCTCCGCGTGCACAGCGCGCAGGAGTGGTTCAATCAACTTCAAGTCT
>CAIVEA010000720.1 GCA_903904765.1 uncultured Chloroflexota bacterium | reverse complement strand
GCCACCGTAGTACAGGTAGCCCTTGTCGTACATGGATTTCAGCCAGCTGAGCGTGGCATAGCCCGCATCGCTGTTGAAAGCCACTTCGTTGGCACGCGCCGAACGGCCATTGTCGTTGTTCGCCATGTTGGCGTTCTGCTGCGCCAGCCACTGTTCAAAGAACCAGCCGTGATTCGGCCATGTGAAGCAGTAGGTCGGGTGTCCGTCCTTGCTCATGATCGTTTCGCAGGCGGCTTCCATCTCGGCCCACGTAGCGGGCGGGGTGTCAATGCCGGCGGCCTTGAGCATGTTCATGTTTGAGAACATGATCGAGGACGAAGCGTTCCAGGGCATGGAATTGAACTTGCCATCCAGCGTGTAGTAGTTCTTCACCGGGGCAACAAAGTCATCAAGGTTGGCAGGGATGCCGTTCACTTCGGTGCGGTCGCCCAGCGCATCGGCAATGGACTTGAAGTTGCCGCTGTCACGCGCCAGTGTGGTCGAAACTTCGTTGTACTGCACGATGCCGGGCAGCGTACCCTGTTCGGCTGCCAGCTTAATTTTCTGATCCAGACCTTCGTAGGTCAGGCCGCCTTCAACCACCACATTATATTGAGGGAAAGCCGCATTGAACTGAGCAGCCTTCTGGGTCGTCCAGTCCAAGCGGGCAGTCCCGAAGGCCACCCAAACGGCGATCTGGGCAGGTTCCTGCGCGAAGGCCGGGACGGCCATCAGCAGCACCATAACCAGCGCCATCAACAACGCCACAGACTTACGAGTTAGCATTCCAAAATCCTCCTAATAGAGACTATTTGCCGGACATCAATATGCCCTGCCATGATTAAAGCACAAACACTCAATTGTTAAAAGTAGTTTATTGATTTGTTAAGAAGACTCAAAGTGTTTCATGCCGTTTTGAGGTGGTTTTTTGGGGGGGTAGGTTAGACTACGGGGAATATTTGTGTCCGGCAAGGGTGCGTTATACTGGCGCTGTTTGTCACAGCACTTTCATTCATGCAGTTCAGCAGAGGGAGTAACCATGAGCAAGACCAAGATCATTCTAGACTGCGATCCGGGACATGATGACGCGATTGCCATTATGTTAGCCGCCAAAAGCCCCGCGATTGAGTTGCTGGGTGTCACCATTGTGGCGGGCAACCAGACGCTGGAAAAGACCACCCGTAACGGGTTGAATGTGTGCCAGTATCTCGGCCTTGATGTTCCCGTTTACAAGGGCTGCGGTCAGCCGATGATCCGCGAAAATCAGCTCATCGCGGCGGATATTCACGGCGAAAGCGGCCTTGATGGGCCGGTGTTTGCCCCGCTGACCAAGCAGATCGAGTCCAAACATGCGGTGCAGTATATGGTGGATACGCTGCTGGCCTCCGACGGCGACATCACGATGGTGACGACTGGGCCGATGACCAATCTGGCGATGGCGATGCGCCTCTGCCCCGACATTGTTCCTAAGATCAAAGAGATCGTCTTAATGGGCGGCTCGTATCAACTGGGCAATATGACCCCGGCAGCCGAGTTCAACATTCTGGTGGATGCGGACGCGGCGCATGTGGCCTTCACCTCTGGCCGGATGCTGACGATGGTCGGCTTGGATGTCACCC
Organism: uncultured Chloroflexota bacterium; assembly: GCA_903904765.1. The sequence continues at coordinate 2,383 of CAIVEA010000720.1, read as the reverse complement.
GCAAGGTGCTGTGCCTGCCTTCGGTGATGGAGCGCATGGAGAAGCACCAGAACAGCGCGGGCAAACTGTTTGTGGATTTGATGCGCTTCTTCAACAAGACGCAAAAAGAGGTGTTCGGGTGGGCAGGCGGCCCGCTGCACGATCCCGTAACCATCGCCTATCTGATTGACCCGACGGTGCTGACCACCAAGACCTGCTTCACGCAGATAGACATTCGCAGCGAACAGAGCTACGGCAGAACCAACTGCGATATTTTCAACATCTTCAAGAAGACACCCAACAGTCGCGTCGCGGTGGACATTGATGTCGCCAAGTTCTGGGACATCATCGAAACGGGCATTCTGGCCTATCGCTAAGCAAAAAGAGGGGCAGCCGCACCTGACGTGGTTGCCCCTCCTTCTTAATCCTCGTTTGACCGTTCCACCCAGTCCGGCGGTGGCATGAGCGTATAGCCTTCCGTCAGGCGGGTGTAGGTGCGCGGACGGCGCTGGTGCAGCAGCGGGAAGTGGTCGCGCCAGTGCGCCAGCACCTCTGGTTTCAATTCCGCCATGATGACCTCGGTCGTGTCACGTCCGGCCTGTGCCAGCACCTTGCCGGATGGGTCACAGATGAAGCTGCTGCCGTAAAACGCGATTCCGTTTTCGCTACCCACGCGGTTCGCCGCCCCCACATACACTCCGTTGGCGATGGCGTGACCGCGCATGACCGTCTGCCACGAGTCGGCAGTGTCCATTAGCGGGTCGTTTGGTTCTTCGCCGATGGCGGTGGGGTAGAAGATGAACTCCGCCCCGTTCAGGCTGTAGATGCGTGCCAGTTCCGGGAACCACTGATCGTAGCAGGTGGGCGTGGCAATCGTCAGTGCCCCCGCATCCCACACCGGATAGCTGTTGCCACCGATGAAGAAGTCGGTTTCGTGGTAGCCTGTGCCGGAGGGGATGTGGATTTTGCGCGTGACACCCGCCAGCGTCCCATCCGGCGTGTGCAGCGTGGCGGTGTCGTAGTACGTGCCTTCCGTCGTCCGTTCGTACAGGCTGCCGACCAGCGTCACCCCGTACTGACGGGCGAGGGCGCTGAAGAACGTTTCGGAATAGCCGCCGGACAGCGGTTCTGCCCACTGGAATCCGTCGGGGTTACGTGTGCCGGGGAAGTACGGGATGAGCGAAAACTCCGGCAGGCACACCAGCCCCGCGCCACGTCCGGCAGCGCGTTCGACCAGTTCCACATACTGCGCCTGCATACTCTCCACGCTACCTGTCCATGCCACCTGAATCACGGCGACTGTGATTGCTGCCCGCATCGTTGTGTTTCCTCGCCTCTAGTTCGCCGGATGGGATTGCATGGCCTGTCGTGCGAATGTGAACAGATCGGCAATCTCCTCGATCTGCTTGCTCGTCGGCTTGCCGAAACCATGACCCGCTTTGAATTCGTAGCGCAGCAGCACCACATTTTCCCCGCCGCCCTTGTGTTGCAGTTCGGCGGTGAATTTCTGGCTGTGCATCGGCACCACGCGGTCATCCCCGTCAGCGGTGGTAATCAGGATGGGCGGGTGCTTGATTCCTTCGGGTACATTGTGCAGTGGCGAATAGGCGTACAAGAAGCGGAAATGATCGGGCAGATCGGCATCACCGTATTCGTCTACCCAGAAGCGCCCCGCCGTGTACAGCTTGAAGCGCAGCATATCCGTCACAGGGACGGCGCACAGCACTGCGCCGTACAGATCGGGGCGCTGGAGCATACAGGCCGCCACCAGCAACCCGCCGTTACTGCCGCCGAAGATGGCGAGTTGGCGCGGTTGCGTGTAGCCGTCGTGGATGAGTTGCTCCGCCGACGCGATGAAATCATTGAACACGTTCTGCTTGTTGCCCAGCATCCCCTGTTCGTGCCATTTTTCGCCGTATTCCGCGCCGCCGCGCAGGATCGCCAGCGCCCACACGCCGCCCTGTTCCACCCATTCAAACGCGCCCACGCCGAAGTTGGGGGTATTGTTCACACCGTAGCCGCCGTAGCCCGTCAGGATGGTGGGATGGCTGCCATCCAGCGTCAGCCCTTTGCGGTGGGTGACGAACACGGGGACGCGAGTGCCATCTTTGGAAGTGGCGAAAATCTGGCGCGTTTCGTACTGCGTCGGGTCGAAGGTCAGCCCCGCCTCGCGGAAGGTACTGGTCAGCCCGCTGGCGAAGTCGTAGCGCAGGATGGTGGGTGGGTACAGGAAGGACTCGAAGCGCACAAACATCTCGCTATCGGCCTGCCGCCCCGACAAGCCCATGATTGAAGACACATCCCCGAAGGCGACGGCATCCTGATGGGGCTGCTGCTGCTGGAAGTGATGGCGGAACATCGTGTGCCGCTGCACGAGATTGTGGCTGATCTGCAAGCTAATTTC
>CAIVEA010000719.1 GCA_903904765.1 uncultured Chloroflexota bacterium | reverse complement strand
TGTTCGGGATGGGTGTACGCGCTGGTGACGGGCGATCAGTTTATCCAGACGGGCGCGTATAAGAATATTCTGGTGATCGGCGTTGAACTCATCTCGTATGCGCTGGATTATACCGATCGCAGCACTTGCATTTTGTTCGGGGATGCTGCCGCCGCAGTGGTCATTCAGCCATCCACAACCAATGCAGGCGTGATGGCGTTCGAGCTGGGGTCGGACGGCGGGCAGGCCTATAACCTGTGGGTTCCCGGCGGCGGGACGGCTAATCCGCTTTCGCAGAAGGTGGTTGACCAGCGCGAACACTACATCCGCATGAACGGACAGGAAGTGTTCAAGTTCGCGGTTCGCAAGCTGACCTCGTGCCTGACCAATATCACCACGCAGGCCGGTATGAGCGTGAATGATCTTGATCTGGTGATTCCGCATCAGGCCAATCTACGCATTATCGAAACGGCGGCACGTAGCTTGAATTTGCCGCTGGAGAAGTTCTTTGTGAACCTGCACAAGTATGGCAACACCTCGGCGGCCTCGATCCCGCTGGCGCTGGTGGAGGCCATCGAAGAAGGGCGCTTGAAGGCTGGCGATGTGACGGGTATGGTGGCGTTCGGCTCCGGTCTGTCGTGGGCGGGCGCGGTGATGCGGATGGGCGCGAAGGTTGGCGCGGCGCAGAGCGCACCGGAGGCCGCCAGCGTACTTCAGTAGCGAATGTGGGGCGGTTGACTCTTGACGGGGAAAACCGCCTTGCTATAATTCACATCAATGGCTCCGTAGCTCAATTGGCAGAGCAGTTGACTCTTAATCAATTGGTTATAGGTTCGAGTCCTATCGGGGTCATTCATGAGCGAATGGGGATACCACAAAGGTATCCCTTTTTCGTTCATTCTGCAAGTTGTGTGTTCCCCCCGTCAAACGCTGCTGGCTGTGACCGCCCCTGTGCGCTCATAATTCACGATGAAGACACCTTTGGCCGTGATGCTGCTCTCCGTCACGGTGAACGCCGTCGGGGTTGTGCCAGCAGCAAACAGGCGTTTTCCCGTGCCCAACGTCACCGGATAGATTTTGAGCCACAGCGCATCCACTAGATCATGCTTGAGGAGCGTCTGGAGCAGATCACCGCTGCCATAGACGTGCAAATCTGGCCCCGGTTGGCGCTTGAGGGCGGACACCTTCTCCGCAACATCCCCGCCTAAGAACACGCACGGCTGCCAGTCGCCGGAAGTCCGTGTGTTGGACGCGACGTACTTGGTGGCGGCGTTGACACTCGGCCAGATGCCGGCATGGTGTGGCCAGTAGGGTTCCCAGATGTCGAAGGTTTTGCGCCCCAACAACAGATCAAACGGCATGTTCATCTGTGCGCGGATGACGCTCCCCAGCGCCGCGTCGGCGTAGGGGGCGCTCCAGCCCCCATAGGCGAAACCGTCGCTGGTATCTTCCTGCGCCCCGCTGGGGGCTTGCAGGACACCATCCAGCGACAGGTGGCAGATGGCGATCACTTTCCTCATGACTGTGTTCCTTTTAGATTGAGATGATGTTGTACTATGACTTTTCTGTCAGGTCTTTGTCTTCCATTTCCCATGCGTGATCTAGCGTGTGAAAGGCGGTATGCCGGATGAGGTAGCGGAGAGGCCAAGTTCGAGCCATTTTGCCTTCAGTATGGAACGTCCGAATCGCAGAGCAATAGGCGGCACGGTGCGTGTTTATGATCTCATCGGTCATATTTTCGCTGAAAAGATCGGGCAAACCGAGTTTTCGCGTCCAGTCCCGCATCTCCGTCGCCAACGTATGCCGGACAATGTGATCTCGATCACGCCCGCCGCCTCGTGCCCCCCTTCTGCATTTCCGCCGACACGCGGAAACGTACATGGTCGAAAAATGTCCAGCAGGCCTGCATCAGGGTCAGTTCGCGTTCTAATGCTTCACTCGATACTGCTTGCTGGTCGCTGCTTGAGAACGCAAATGAGATACCCCAGAAGTCGGTTGATCCTGTGCCGGGATAACGCTCGACAATATCCATCGTGGTGATCGCTGCAAACTCGCCTTCCATCCCGGCCAGCTTCGCTACCAGCGCATAGCGGGGGAGATAGGTATGTAATCGGTCAATCGCAGCGGCCTCCGTTTTTGCACCCCGTTCTAGTCCGGGTCAATCTGGTGCCACCGCTACCACTTTTTTTCCTTTGGGACCGACTTCGATAGCGACCTGAAGTGGATGAGTCATAGACTGCTTCCTTTTAGCGTCCAGCACGGCGCAGGAAAGCCAGCGTGCGTTCCCACGCCAGCGTAGCAGCGGCGGGGTGGTAGGCTTGTGTCCGATCCGGTTCCATAAACCAGTGACCGGTTCCGGGGTAGTGGTGGAAAGTGGCGGGACGGCCTGCGGTGTGCAGCGCGTTCTTTAGCCATGCGGCGTTGTCGGGCGGCTCGTACTTGTCTTGTTCGGCGTAATGGCACAGGTATTCGGCTTTCGCCCGCCCGAAATCCGCCCCGCCTGTACCGTAGAACGTGACCACTGAATGCACGCGCTCCGGCGCACGTGCGGATAGGTCGAGCGCGTAGGCCGCCCCCAGCGAGAAGCCCCTCACGGCGAGGCCGGCCTGTGGTGTGCTGCTTCGCACCTGAAGGAATGCAGCGGCGGTCAGCACAGCAGCGCGGGCTTGGTCGGCATGTGCGTCCAGCGCAGCAGCGAGTTTCTCAGCTTCGGCAATCTGGTCGGTGACGCTGCCGCCGTACAGATCGGGCGCGAAGGCTGCGAATCCCTGTGCAGCCAACTCGTCACAGATGGCGCGGAGGGTGTCGTTCAGTCCCCACCATGCGTGTAGCACCAGTACACCGCTGCCTGCGCCCGCGAAATAACCGGCGGGTTGTGTGTCGGACATCCGTGAACCCCTTTCGGTGAGCTTAATCAAAAATCAGCCGTCAATGATGATCGGTTCGGGCAAGAAAAACCGTGTTGCACCGGGTTCGACATCCGCGCCAAACACGGGCAGATTTGCATTGCTTTCCCGATTGTAGAGTGTGATATACAGGCGATAACTGCCAGCGGGGAGTTCATCCGGTAGGACGATCGTCCGTTCATCCCGATGAGCTAACCCTGTTTCCCAGTAGCGGGTCGGGAAATAGGCCGGGTCACCATCGGCCTGTGCAACCAATTCATTTTGCCCATTCAACAGGCCGATTGAAATTACCCAGTCCTGATCGGGGCGATTGGTACTTAACCAGTTGGTTGCAATATGCAGTTCATGTTGGATCGGAGTCACGGAATAGCCAGTCAACTGAATGGCATTGCCAAATCGAATCGTCGTAGAAATCTTAGCTTCTGGTGGGACGTAATCGGGCTGAATATAAACCGGCCCGGGCAGCATCAGGGTTGTCAGGGGTGTCCCGTTGGCATCCTGCCAGACGAGCAGATTTGCGTTTTCAGGATGATCCACATCATAGTATCGCCAGCCGAAGATCAGATTCAGTCGTCTGGAAAAATAATCCGTTATGCGGGCATCATCTACAATGAAAGTGGCTGATACCTGATAAATCGTCATCGGATCAAACTGGTTGGTGTATGTCATGCCCGGGTACAGATCAACACCACCGATCGGAACTTGAGTTACCGGGTCTATCAGCTTGATGAACAGCGTGGGATTGGCAGGGTTCGCACCTCGTATGTACAGATCAACAGTGATCGGTCCCTGTTGGCTGATGCGGGGCGTAAAGCGATAACCGAGCAGTTCCAAACCATCTGCGCGAGCTATCACCGGTGTGGCATTCTCCGGCAGAGACATGACAGGTTGTGGAAAGCGAAACGCGGGTTCAATATAGATAAAAGGTGTGGCAACTGAGATAGCAAAGAATGGGATGATGGGTAGCCAGTACCAGCGCCGCCCTAACAGCGTTCGCCAGCCACTTACCAGTAGAATCGTGACAGCCGCCAATCCGGGGAACAGAATGCGCCCTTGAGAAACGTTGATCTGGCGCGTGGTGATCGCCAATCCAATCACCAGTAGCAGGATAATTGCGCCAAACAAGGCGACGTACTGGCGAAACAAACGGTCACGATAGGTTTGCACCAGCACGCCAAGACCGCCAAAACCAACGACCACCGCGACGTAGCTATAAAACCAGTCGTTACCCCGAATATTGAACCAGCCCAGAACCAACCAGAACGACTCCCATACGCCTTTGGCTTCAAACAGGATTGCGCTCCATTCGGTTGGCGGTTGTCCGCGGCCCCAAATACGCTGGGTGGCGGCCAATGCCAGCGGGTCTCCATAAAGTTGCCAGTTGCGTACATACCACCAACCGGCCAGCGCCATGCTGATGCCGCCGGCCAGTAGCAGTGTCATCACCACACTCCGCAGGGTAAAACGCTTGAAAAGCAGGCCGATGAACAGCGTGCCGCCCACCAGACCAAACATCATGATTGTGTTGAGTTTCGTCAGCGCCAGTCCCCCCAAAATCACACCAATGAGGACGGCGCTTGAGGTTGTGAGTGTTCGCTGCTGCACAACCCGCACCAGCCACAGGATGCCAGCGGAGAAGAGAGCCGTTGCCAGATTGTCATTGTTTATTGCGGCGCTGATAAAAATAAATGTGGGTATCGAACTGGTCAATAGCATCACGCAGGCGCTGAATGTCGGATCGGTTGTAATGAGGTAAGCACTCCCGTATAAAAACCATAGGGTTGCCACCCCCAGCGTGATGCTGACCAGCCGTCCGAGTGTAATTGCGATTCCAGTATCGCCCGTATGAGTCATCATGTGCAGAAAGACATTCTGATTGTTGAGAGTCACCGTTCCGATGGAGGCAAAAGGATTGTTGATGAAGTAGTCGGTCAGATCATTGCGTTCGGTCAGACGCAATATTAGGGAGAGTAGGGCGTAATATAGCGGCGGGTGATGTCCGGCAAGCTGCCCGCTTTGCCACATTTCCTGATAAGATTTCATCACTGGCAATTCGCCAGTTTCAATCCATGTGTGGGTGTACAGGAAATGGGCGCTTTCATCTGGAGACTCAAAAGAAGGGGTGGCATTCAGATAAAGAAGCGCAATAGTCACAAAAAGAATCGTGACCATTGTGGCATACCGATGAGTGACAAGCATGTTGTTGTACATAAACCCCTTCTGGAGACAAGGATCAATGCGCCGGGAAAATAATGATGCCGAACGCTGATGAATTGCGCGATTCCGGAGGCTGCATCCTCAATCCGCTTTGACAGGATCGGGTGATGAATGGGGATTTTATCACTTCCTGTTCGCCTGAATAGTGAGCGACATGATGTGTGTTTACCCTATTGCCTGCGGTAGAGCCGCTGCCTGCTCCCGCGAAATAACCGGCGGGTTGTGTGTCGGACATCTGTGAACCCTTGCGTCTTTCATGGTGCAAGTATAGAACATTTGTCTTGTTTGCGCGAGTGGGACATAGTAGCCAGTACTCAAATTCTGTGGTTGCCATTTATGGTTTGTGCGATCTGCGGTATCCTTTTTAAGTCAGCAGTCTATATGTTTGTTGGATGAGCTATACACGATTGAAAAGCATTTTTTTGGCGACTGCACAGTTCTTTCTGGGAAGCGATCATGACGATGATTGACCCTGCAACTCTCAGCGGTTCGGTAATTCTCGGGCGGTATATGATCGAGGGCGAGCCGCGTCATACCGGCGGATTCGCGCACATTTATCAGGCGGTTGATCGGCGCGTGGCAGGCCGCCGCGTGGCTGTGAAGGTGCTGCGGCGCAAGTATGCACAGGATGACCGCTGGCGCAGCCAATTCCGTACCGAAACACTGGCGCTGGAGGCCGTCAGGAGCGCGAACGTGGTGGTGGTCTATGACCGCGTGGAAGGCGACCCGGACACCGGTCTCGACTTTCTGGTGATGGAGTGGATTGACGGTGATAATCTGGAAACGTTTCGCCTATCGCGTCCCGATCTTCCCCTTGATGAACTGCTATCGCTCGCCATTGGCATCACCGAAGGGGTGCAACGCATCCATCAGCGTGTGGCGCATGGTGATATTACCCCGCGCAACATTATGCTCAAGGACGAGAAAATTCCGGTCATTATTGATTTCGGGCTGTCGTGGGACATTCTGGAAGCGACAGACGATGAACGGCAGCAGGGCGGGACGATTTTGTATCTCGCGCCGGAGCAGTTTGGTGCTGTGCCGGAGCAAGGGACAACAGCCGACATTTATTCGCTTGGTGCGGTACTGCACTTTTTGTTTAGCGGCCAGCACTACTTCCCGCAGTTGAAAGAGGCCGTCGAAACCTACGGACAGTTATACGGTTCTTCGGTCACGCTGTACGATTACGGGCGCTATCTGGGCGACCTGTGGTCGAAGTGGAAGTATCAACCGCTGCAATTGGCGATGCCGCCACAGCACCGGGCGCGGCTGAACGGCCTTTTGCAACGGATGCTCAGCCGGGACTCTGGCCGCCGTCCCACCGCTTCGGCGGTGCTGGAAGAACTGCGGCAGATTCAGCAGGTCGTGAGCAAGACTCCGCCGCTGACCGCTTCGCCGCTGGAGGCGGATCGCTATGCGGTAGTAGTCGCCGACTATGCCGAGGGGCGGCTACTGGATACCCGTCTTCCGTTGAAGGCGCACGAGTATAATGGCGGGTGGTTGTTCTTGACGGATGATCTGTATCTGGGGCGGCATGATGGCGATTGCTGCGGCGTACTGCTGTATGATGATCAGATCGTGTTTTCGGCATGGTTCGAGGCTGAGAGCCAGCCTTTCCGCTTTTATGTGCACCCGCCGTCAGTGGATGAGAGCGCCAGCATGGACATTTATCCCGGCAGGCTGAAAAAAGTGGATAACCTCACACTTGCGGACTGCGAGTTTGAGCAGCACCTCACGCTGCACAAACCGCTGGACGTGGCACTACTGGTGGATGGGGCACTGGCGGCACCGGATTTGCAGCAGGCACAGGCATTCGCGGCAGCACTTTTCGAGGGGCTGACCCGGAACGATTATGATGTGCGGGGGGCGGTGTGCGTGTATGGTGAACATCCCGACCACCCCGGAGGCAGGGCAGGCTGGAACATGCCTTTCCGCAGCGAATTGCTGGAACTGGATTCGCCTGATCTGGCGCGGGAGTTCATGGCGGCGCTGCGTCCGAGGGATTTCCGGGGCAAAGGCTATGCGGGTTCGCTGGAGTTTGGATTGTGGGAGTTGAGCCGCTTGAATTGGCGAACGGCAGCGGCTAAGCATGTGCTGGTGATTGGCTCGTCGCCGCCGCATCCCAGCAGCGAGGAACGTTCCCGCTTCGGCTTGGTGGATTTCACGGTGGAAGAATATAAGTACCGGGATGCAGCGGGAGTGGAGCATCCTGTGCAGTACTGGGATCCGGTGTGGCAAAGTTTGTGTCAGATGGGGGTTCACACGCATGGGCTGT
>CAIVEA010000718.1 GCA_903904765.1 uncultured Chloroflexota bacterium | reverse complement strand
GGTGGCGGGCGTGCTGCTGCGCCATCCTGATCTGAACACAACTACCGACGGCGAGAACATCTCGTTCTGGCCGACAGCCAATATTGGCGTGGCGGTGGCGCTGGAGGCTGGCCTGATTGTGCCTGTTGTGCATCATGCCGAACGGCTGTCCCTGCGGGCGATTCAGTCCCGTATAGATGATGCAGCGGCGCGGGCGCGGCAGAACGCGCTGGGCGTGGCGGATATGGTAGATGGCACGTTCACCATCAGCAATCTGGGGATGTTCGGCGTAGACCGCTTCACAGCGATCATCAACCCGCCGCAGACGGCTATCCTCGCGGTGGGGCGCACCACGCGCCAGTTCGTGCCGGATGAGGCCGGTCAGCCGATGCTCAAATCGTTCCTGACCATCACCCTGTCGGCAGATCACCGCGTGGTGGATGGCGCGACGGCAGCGCAGTTCATGGCTGATCTGCGAAATGTGCTGGAAGACCCGGCGCTGCTGGCTTGGTGAGGTTGGGCTGAATCGAGTATGCTAAACAGCGAGCCGTAGCGGTTCGCTGTTTTTATTTTAAGGATAGGTCAAAACATGGATGCTTTTACGCCCCTTTCCGAGATTGCAGAGCATATCCGGCAAGGTGATTGGTCGCCCGTCGCCGTCACCCGCTTCTATCTGGAGCGTATCGCGACCCTGAACCCGCGTTTGAACGCTTACATCACGGTGATGGGCGAACAGGCGTTGGAGGCCGCCCGCGCTGCTGAGGCTGATCTGCAAGCGGGGCGGATGCGCGGGGCGCTGCACGGCGTTCCGGTGGCGCTCAAAGACCTGTTCGAGACGGAGGGCGTGCGGACGACGCTCGGCTCGAAATTCTTCGCAGATTACGTGCCGACGGCGGATGCGGTGGTGGTGCAAAAGCTGAAGGCGGCGGGCGCGATTGTGCTGGGCAAGTTGAACCTGCACGAGATCGCGCTGGGGGTGCTGAACGATAACCCGCATTACGGGTTCGCCCGCAATCCGTGGGACATTAGCCGCAGCCCCGGCGGTTCATCGGGTGGTTCGGGGGCGGCGCTGGCAGCGGATATGATCCCCGGCGCGCTGGGCAGCGATACACGTGGATCGATTCGCATTCCGGCTTCGCTCTGTGGCATCGTCGGCCTGAAGCCGACTTTCGGGCGCTTGAGCCTGCGCGGGGTGTTCCCGTTAAGCTGGTCGCTGGACCATGCAGGGCCGATGGCGCGGACGGTGCGCGATGTGGCGCTGCTGTATGCCGCCCTGATGGGTTACGATCCCGATGACCCGTTCGCGGTGGAGATGCCTGACGAAGACCCGCTGCCCGCGTTAGATCGCGGCGTGAACGGTTGGCGGGTGCTGGTTGCCCGCGATTCCTTCTTCACGGATGCCGACCCGCGCATTGTGGAGGGGGTGGAACAGGCCGCGCAGACTTTCGCCGCGCTGGGCGCACAGGTCGAAACGGTGAAGTTGGATGATCTGCGCGACACGCTGTACACCAGCCGTTTGATTGTGTCGGCGGATGCGGCGGCTTATCATGATGGGCGCTTGAACGAAAGTCCGACGGATTTCGGCGCAGATGTGCTGGCGCGGCTGCGGGGCGGTCATGAGTTCAACGGGATTGAGTATTCGCTGGCGCGGGCGGCGCAAACACGCACCCGCCACCGCATGGCGCGGTTGTTCCGCGAATGTGATGTGCTGCTCACACCCACGACCCGTGTGGTTGCGCCGCGCTTCGACAATGCTGCCGAGGTGGAAACGGCCCGCGCATCGATGTCGTATTTCACTGCACCCTTCAATATGTCCGGCAATCCGGCGCTGTCGTTGCCTTCCGGTTTCACGCCGGACGGCCTGCCGATGGGGTTGCAGATGGTGGCGGCGCATGGGCGCGAGGCGGCGCTGCTGCGGGCGGCGTATGCCTTCGAGCAGGCCACTGACCATCATTTGCGGCGGCCTGCGCTGTAGGGTGGGGTTTGGGGAAGCAAAAAGCGCACTGTCATTAGTGCGCTTGGGAAAGCATTCTTGTAGAGATGTGCAGCGGGTTATGAAACCGCGTCGGCCTGACCGAGCATATTGCGAACCTTCGCCACGAGGTCGTGATGGAGGATGGGCTTGGGCAGATAATCGTTCGCACCCGCCTCGATGCCTCGCATGATGCTTTCGGCATCACCACGCGCCGAGAGGATGAGGACAGGGGTCTTGCCCGTGTCGGCACGCCCACGAATGACGCGGCACAGTTCAATACCGTCCATGCCGGGCATCATCACATCCAGAATAATCATATCGGGCGTATTCTGGTCGAGAATACCGAGCGCAGATTTCGCATCTATTGCCTTGAGCACGCCAAAGCCGCCACGCTCAAGCATAATCCCAATCAGCGTCAGCGCACCGATCTCATCGTCTACGACTAGAATATGCTTCTTCATGCAAACCTCCGAAAGGTATGGTTCTGGAATGCTTCCCTGCAATCCGCAAAACACTGTGCTGACGACAGACCCGTAGGATTAAGAATTCCGAGCCACGCCGCTTTTGCTTTATTTTAGCACTCATTTTGTTTTGGGGCGCAAGCGAAAATCTCTATTCTTTGACCAAGATTTCTCACACGTCCCACACGGCATTCTAACATGCTATCAGAAAGCGAACAAGTTGATTCCAGCCTAGTTTGTAATGAATTGTCCCTGTTAGGCCTAAAATATTCATAACGCAGGGAAGGGGGAGTATAATTGGAATATGATTAGTAACGCAAGCCCACCCTTTGCCCCAACTTACCCATGTGCGGATGTAATACCATCGTAGGAGGATTAGGATGCCCGAATCGGTCATTCAAGTGGAACGTGTGTCCAAGAATTACGGCAGTTTTCGCGCTGTGGACGGCCTATCGTTCGATGTGTACCGGGGTGAAATCTTCGCCATGCTGGGGCCGAACGGTTCTGGAAAGACGACCACCATGCGGATGATTCTGGATTTGCTCAGGCCGGATAGCGGCACGATTGCGGTCTTCGGTGGCCCGTTGGGGGATGCCACACGCGACCGCATCGGCTATTTGCCGGAAGAGCGCGGCTTGTACCGCAGCGTACAGGTGATCGAGATGATGATCTACCTCGGCACGCTGAAAGGGCTATCGCGCCGTGACGCGCAGCAGCGCAGCCAGCGCATGCTGGAACGGCTAGAGATGGGCGACCAGAGCCGCAAGAAGATCAGCGAACTAAGTAAAGGGATGCAGCAAAAAATCCAGTTCGCGGTCACAGTGCTACACGAGCCTGATTTGATTATTGTGGATGAGCCGTTTTCCGGCCTCGATCCGGTGAATGCGCTGGTGCTGAAAGACCTGCTGCTGGAGTTCAAAGGACGGGGCGGCACGATTGTGATGAGCACCCACCAGATGACGCAGG
>CAIVEA010000717.1 GCA_903904765.1 uncultured Chloroflexota bacterium | reverse complement strand
TCATCGGCCTACTCTCTATTCCTTGGATCGGGCAGATTATCGCTCTCTCCGGCAGCGGCTATCACGGCACAGCCACCCGCGCCGAACCTACCGCGCTCATCAGCGTGTTCCTGCCTGCGCTGTTCATCGGCGAAGGATTGACCAGCACAACCCTTTCGCCCTTTGTGCCGCTGCTGCTACTGGCGGCGCTACTGGTAGGGATATGGATGCTAGCGCGTCACTCGCAAGCAGGAGTACTAATCACATTACTGCTGGTTGTGCCTGCGCTGCTGCTCGTGCTGATTTCGACGCGCATGGACGTGTTCCGCCCGCGCTATCTGCTGGCGATCACACCCGCGCTGGCGCTGCTGATCGGCAGCGCGTGGCTGGCGTTGCGGACAGCCGATCAGGGCTGGCACAAAACAGCCTCCCGCGCTGCCAGCATCGTACTCTTGCTCACCTTCGGGGCGCTGACCGCCGATAGCCTCATCACGCTGTACAGCCCGACCTACAGTAAAGCTCCCGCATGGCGCGAACTGCAAACCATTTTGCGGCGCGAACGAACGACCCTAACCGCAGATACGCTGGTGCTGGTGTCCGATGACCCCGCGACGGGCATCCTTGACCCCGCTTCCGGCTACTACTTCCCGCCGGACGTTTACACACTCGCCCTACCCCACCCCAACTATAACACCGCTGCCACGCTACAAACGGCGCTCGACGAATCGGGGACGGTGTGGGTGGTGGCAACGGGCGACCAACCGAACGCAGTCACGCAAACACTGGATGGCGTAGCCGTGCGGCTATGGCAGTTCGGCGTAGGCAGTTTCCATGTCAGCGAGTATCGAACGCAAACGATTCCGCCTGACGAGATGACCACCCCGCTAGGCGTTCAAATCGGTGGCGGGACGCTGGCCGGCTACCGACTGGAAGGCGCGGCCTACGCAGGTGGGGCGCTGCGTCTGCTGCTGTACTGGCAGGAAGTGCCCACCGCAAATTGGAAAACGTTCGTGCATCTGATCGGGACGGTCAAGCCGGACGGTTCGCCGCTGTGGTCGCAGGATGACCACCCGCCGCAAACTGCGGGGCGAGATGTGTATGTGCTGAATCTGGACGGGCTGCCCGCAGGCGAATACACGCTGGAAATGGGGCTTTACCAACCGGATAACGGGGATCGTGCCACCATCATCGGCACGGACGGCAAAACCAGCGGGGATGTGCTTATCCTGCAAACCGTGATGGTGAACGCGGACTGATGCACCATTAGGGTGACGGGAAACGCTCCTGCCATGCGGCACGGAGTTCGCGGAAGGTGTTTTCCAGCGAGTCGGGAATGACGCGGGTTTGCCCGACGGTGGTCATGAAGTTGCTATCACCCGGCCAACGCGGAACGATATGCAGATGGTAGTGATCGGCGATGCCTGCGCCCGCCGCCTGCCCCAGATTCGCCCCCAGATTGAAGGCGGGTGGGTTATAGACTGCCCGCAGCACCGCCAGCCCCCGGTTGGCCATCACCATCAACTCGGTCAGGGCTTCGACGGGCAGCGCCTCCTGCGTGGCAACGTGCGGATAGGGAATAATCATCAAGTGACCGTTGTTATAGGGGAAAATATTCAGCGTGACGAACACATGCTCACCATACGCGATGACCTGTTCGTTGTCGCGCTCGCGCCCCAGATGACAGAACGGACAGCCCTCAAGCGGCTTCTTCTCGCCGCGAATCCATGCCATGCGCCAAGGGGTATACAGATGATCCATAGCTACCTTCCCGATTTTTCCCCGTGAGTATACCATGCTCAGAGCGTGATACAATCGGGGGCAGTTCAACGCTAATAGGCTGAAAGTGACCGTTGCCGATGTGCTACACCGCCGCCGAAAT
>CAIVEA010000716.1 GCA_903904765.1 uncultured Chloroflexota bacterium | reverse complement strand
GGTGCTGCGGTATGCAGCGCAGGTCAGCGGGTTTACCGATCTGGTGGTGACGAAGCTAGATGTGCTGAGTGGCATTGATGAGTTGAAAATCGCGGTGGCTTATCAGGTGAATGGCAAGCATGTCACCACGCTGCCGACCACGTTGAGCGAATTGGAACAGGCCGAGCCTGTGTATGAAATCCTACCCGGCTGGCATGAGAATATCACGGCTGTCCGGCTCCCGGGTGATTTGCCCCCCGCCGCGCTGGATTATGTGCGGCGCGTATCGGAACTATGTGGCGTTCCGCTGCGGAGCGTGAGCGTGGGGCCGGAACGCGATCAGCTTGTGCATTTCGTGGACTAAGCGATGACCAGCCGTTACACCTACCAGATGGATGCGCCCGTATCCCGCCCGCCTGCGCGGGTGGTGTCGCTCGTTCCGAGCATCACGGAATCGCTATTCGACCTGAATTTGGGTAATCGTGTGGTGGGTGTGACGGATTACTGTGTGCGCCCGGAGGCGGGTGTCGCCCGCTTGCCGCGTGTGGGCGGCACGAAAAATCCTGATGTGGCGCGGATTGTGGCGCTGCAACCTGATCTGGTGATCGTCAATCAAGAGGAGAACCGCCGCGAGGATGTGGAGGCGTTACAAGCGGCTGGCGTTCCGGTATGGGTGACGTTTCCGCGCACAGTGGCGGATACGTTCAACCTGCTATGGAACATCATGCACGTCTTTGATGAGCCGACAATGGTTCCGCGTGTACGCTTGATCGAGCAGACGATGGACTGGGTGTGGCGCATGAGCGAACCGCGTCTGCTCGATAAGCCGTGCCGGGTGTTCGCGCCCATCTGGTTTGACCCGCTGATGACCTTCAATGGGGACACGTACCCTAGCGATTTACTGCGGGTGTGCGGCGGGTTGAATGTGTTCGCGGAGCGCGAACGGCGCTTCCCGCTGGAGGCCGATCTGGGGCAAGCCCCCGCCGACCCTGCGCTGGCTGCCGGACGGGATACGCGCTACCCGCGTATCACGCTGGATGAGGTGGTGTTCGCGCAGCCGGATGTGGTGCTGTTGCCGGACGAACCGTATGCGTTCACCGAAACGCATCGAGAACTGTTTTGCCAGCTTGATATACCAGCGGCACGCAATAATCGCGTTATACTGGTAGAGGGTTCGCTACTGACATGGCATGGCACACGCATTGCATACGCATTGAATACGCTCCCTAATCTGCTCGGCGATTCGGAAGAGGCTTCTTAAATGTCGCAGTCGGACGTTAATTTCACTTGGTCAGGCAAGATCGCGCATGATCTGAAGAATCCGGTGGGGAGTGTTCTAAGCACACTGGATTTGATTCAGCACATCGGGCCATTGAACGAGAAACAGATTCAGCACATTCAGCGGGCGATGGCGACGCTGCGCCGCGTCACGGTGACGATTGACCGGATGCTGGATATGGCGAATTTGGAAAACCTGACGCTGGTTGAACGCATTCCGGTGGATATGGTGCAGATCGCGCAGCAATCGGCAGATCAGTTGATGGTGATCGCGCAGCAGCGCAATTTGCGCTTCGAGTTCGAGGCCGATGCGGAACGCTACATGGTGATGGGCGATCCGGTGCTGCTGGGGCAGTTGATGGATAACTTGATGGGGAACGCCGTCAAGTATAATCAGGATGAGGGCGCGGTGCGGGTGAACTTTCACCGCGATCCCGGTGTGCTGCATGTGAGTGTGCGGGATGACGGTCCCGGCATCAACCCTGAAGATGTGGCGCATGTGTTTGAGGCGTTCTACCGTTCCGAGGAGATGCGTAAGCGCAAGCTCTCTGGCAGCGGGCTGGGGCTGGCGATTGCCAAAGAAATTGTTGATCTGCACCGGGGAAAAATCTGGGTGGAAAGCTCCCCCGGCAGTGGCGCGGCTTTCCATGTCACACTGCCGCTGGCGGTGCAGCAGGGTGGCGATTCTTATGGCGACTCAGAAGAGTCGCAGGCTTTAGGCGAAAGTTATGAGAACGATCTCTCGCGCAATCCCGATCATGTGAGTGAGGCGGGAGATGTGGTAGACGATTCCATTCAAGAAAAGCGCGAAGTGAATCAGGTAGATTCGGTCAACGATCAACCGTGATTCGGGGCGTGAAATCTTGCAGACGGTTGTGAACGATAGTACAATCCGCACGCATTTTCCCGCGTAATCAGGAGGGGTATCGGTGAAGAAATTGACATTGGTTCTGGTCGTGGTGGTGCTGCTGATTATCGGCGGCGGTTTGACGGCACAGGTCGCTTCGCAGGGTGGTTCACTGTATATCCCCGGTATTGTTCGCACGACCGCGAACCCGGATGCTTCGGCGCTGGATATGACCGCATGGAAGGCCGAGCAGATGTTTCTGGCGGTGGGCTTCATTCTGGTCAATCTGGTGGGCGCGGCGCTGACCCTGACGCTGGTGATGTGGTTCTTGAGCCGCATGATTAAGAGTGTGGCGACCACTGGCAAGCCGGTTGCCGCCGCGAAATCTCAGGAATAGCTCGCAGTTGTTGGCTGCTGATCGTAAGGATAGAGGTTTATCGTCATGGAGCAGCAAGTTCGTCCCCGACTGTTCACCCGCCTCGCGCTGGTCACTGCTCTGCTAACGCTAGGGCTGATCGTGTTTGGCGCGGTGGTGCGCGTGACCGATTCGGGTCTGGGATGCGGCAATCACTGGCCGCTGTGTAATGGCACGATCTTCCCGCCGCTGGATAACCTGACGGCGTGGATTGAGTGGCTGCACCGCCTGTTCGCGGCGCTGATCGGTGTGTTCGGTGTAGCGACTCTGGTGGTCGCTATCCGCGCCTACCGCGCACAGAATCGCCGTGTGCTGGGTATTACGGTGACAGCCGCATTGTTGTTCGCGTTGCAAAGTAGTCTGGGCGCAATTGTGGTGGTGTTCGATCTGCCGCCGACGATGGTCACGCTCCATCTGGGTACGGCGATGCTGCTGATGGCCGCGTTGCTGCTGGCGGCGGTACTGGCGGGTTATCAACCGCGGGGGCATTATCCGGCTGACCGTGTGACGGCGCTGGCGTATTTGACGGCGGCGTTGTCGTTGGTCATCATCCTGACGGGGGCGCTGG
>CAIVEA010000715.1 GCA_903904765.1 uncultured Chloroflexota bacterium | reverse complement strand
TGCTTATGCCAACTACTGGAACAACACCACGTTGGCCTGCCAGCGCAACCAGCAGTTCGCGCTTGACCACAGCGCCATATTCACCACCTACCAGAACGGCGTATGGGGGCTGAGCGCATCTGATGGGCCAACCGGCTACAAAGCCTATGGCGCGGCGGAATCCAACCATGACGGCACGGTTGCGCCCTATGCGACTGCTGCCTGCCTGCCCTTCACGCCGGAGATTGCGTTGAGTGGCGTTCGCGCCATGCTGACCGAATACGGGTCGCGGGTGTGGCGGGAATACGGGCTGGTGAGCGCCATCAATGCTGATAAAAAGTGGTACTCGCACGACCACATCGGCATAGATCAGGGCGACATTCTGTTGATGCTGACCAACGCGCAGGATGGCCTCGTGTGGAAGCTGTTCATGGCGAACCCGCCCATTCAAGCGGCGCTGGATGCGATGGGCTTTGTCGAAAGCACGGGGGATTACGCCGTCACGCCCGCCTATCTGGGCGGGTAGCAACCGCAAACGGATTTTCGTTTACAAACTCCACAGGATGTGGTTAAGAACATCCTGCAACGACCTAAATCCACCTCACCCCAGCAATCGGGCGACGAAGAACTGCTCGAAGGCCGCCCTATCGCGCCACTCAGTTGCCCAGCGCAGCGGACGAGCGTTCGCGTCTGGCAGCGTGTAGCCGTCGTCCGTCACCTGCACGCCCTGCTCTTCCATCGTCAGCCATTCTTCCGAGAAGGCCATATACACCGCCACCACATCGTACAGAATGGACGTTTCGGCCTCCGGGTTGAAGCCGTTATAGAGCGTATTGGTGTTGTACTGGCACCACACGCGGTAATTCTCGATGGTGGCCTGTACCAGCGGGTCGCGGGAGGCCAGCATCTGCTGGTAAACCTCGCCTTTAAGCTGGATAATGCCGCAGGTATCGAGGGGCGTGTTACTGATGCGCCAATCGGCCTCGAACACCTTCCGCAACGCATACGGGTAACGCACCACATTGTACTCCGCCGCCACCGTGTCACTACCGAAGTACCCGCGCCGCAGGCTGCCGAACATGCCGATGAAGCAGGAATTGCGGGTGATAGCCGGCTGGCGCTGCAAAGCCGCCGCGATATTCGCCGCCGGACTCACGCCGATCACCGTGATAGGTTGTGGGCTGTTCTGGATGATGTCAATCATCGCGCCCACGCCATCCTCGATGATCTGTCCCGGATAGCGGCTCAGTTCGTAATCGTCTACCCAGTGCGCCTGATAGCAGGGCGCAAATTCCAGCGGCATGCCCACGCCGATGGGAATATCGGAGCGTCCGGCCACTTCGAGCAGTTTGGCGGTGATCTTTGTTCGCAAATAGGTATCGCCCGTCGAAGTCAGGATGAGCTTG
The DNA here is from genome assembly GCA_903904765.1 of uncultured Chloroflexota bacterium. The sequence goes on along the minus strand of CAIVEA010000715.1, from coordinate 3,446 downwards.
ACATCCAGTTCGGGCGATTTGAGCAGCATGGCCAGCGCCCACGTATCATCAATGTCCGTGCCAATATCGGTATCGAAAATCACCGGAATTTTGCCTGACATCATCGAATCCTCTGGGTTATTTCAACCCGGTAGTGGCAATGCTTTTCACAAAATACTGTTGCAGCGGCAGCAGCAGCAAAATCGGCACAATGGCTGCCAGCAATGACCCCGCGAATAATTCGTTCCAGAGCGTTTGCCGTTCCTGTATCGAAAGCGATATGGCAACCTGCACCACACGAAATTCCGGCTGCGGCGAAACGACCAGCGGCCAGAAGAACGAGTTCCACGCCGCGAGGAACATCACCAATCCTGCGCCAATCAGGATGGGCTTGGAGATGGGTATAACGATGTTGAGCAGGATGCGCGGCCATGTCGCGCCATCCACTTTGGCCGCGTCCAGCAAATCCTGCGGGAACTCGCTGAAGAACTGTTGAAACAGGAAAATCACCATGCTGTTGGCGAGGCCGGGGACGATCAATCCCTGCCATGTGTTCAGCCAGCCGATGTCGCGCATGAGGACGAACTGCGGCAGGATGGTCACTTCCACCGGAACCATGAAGGTGAAAATCACGAGGGCGAACAGCACCCGCTTGAAGGGAAAGTCGAAGCGGGCGAAGGCGAATCCGGCGAGGAGGTTGATCGTGCCGCCCACGCCCACGCTCACAACGGATAGCATGAGCGAGTTCAGCAGCGCCCGCCCGAAATCGCGCTGGGTGAACAGGTTGCTATAGGCTTCGAGGGTGAATTCCTGCGGGATGAGCGCCTGCACCGAAAACGGGAAAGCGTATTTGAAGATAGCGGTATTGGGCGAAAAAGATGAGGCCAGCGCCCATAGCAGCGGCAGTAGCACCAGCGCCAAAACCAGTACCAGCAGCGTATAGATGAGGATGGAGCCGAGCGAATCTTGCAGGCGCTCCGTGAGGGTCATTGGTTTCATCAGCGCCTCTCGATCACGATGGGTCGCGCAGCAGCGCGTACTGCCCGATGATGATGACGATCACAATCAGCAGTTGCATAATCACCATCGCCGCTGATGTGCCTAAATCGCCGTAGATGATGCCCCGCCGGTAGGTTTCGTACATTAGCAGATTGGTGGACAATTCCGGCCCGCCGCGTGTGAGCAAAAACACGGGGATGAACAGCAGGAAATTGGCGATGGTGTTGGCGATCAGCACGAACGTCAGCGGACGGCGCATCATGGGCAGCGTGACATAGCGAAAGCGGTTGCGCTTGTTCGCGCCGTCAATCTGCGCCGCCTCGTAAATTTCTTCAGGGATGCCCTGCAAACCGGCCAGCAGAAACAGCGACCAGAACGGCACGCCAATCCACGATGCGATGCCGATGATGGTCAGCAGCGCCTGACCGGAGGACACGAGGAACGGTTGCGCGGGTAAGCCAATTGCCGTCAGGATACCGTTCACCATCCCGTTCGGGTCAAGCGCCAACCGCCAGATGAGCGACGACACATTGATGGACATGGCAACCGGGATCAGGTATACGCTGCGGAAGAAAGCGATCGCGCGCACCTTGCGGTTGACCAGAAAAGCCAGCCCCAGCGCCAGCACCGTCTGGAGGGGGTTGATGATGAGGTTGAACAGAAGCGTAACTTCAACCGATTTCAGGAAAACCGAATCGTTCAGCAGCGCCGCGAAATTCTCAAAGCCGACGAAAATTTTCGCCCCGCCCTGCAAGAAGGACACGGCGAAAAAGCTCTCGCGCAGCCCCAAGATGATCGGCAGCAGCCGAAACACCACCAGCAGCAATAGCGCGGGGGCGATCATCCAGTAGGCAATTTTGCGTTCGCCTTTGGTGGACATACCCGTTCTCCCTGAAACGGCTTAACACACAGGAGGGCGCTGCTGAACAGCACCCTCCGATTTAACAGTAAGACTACCGCTGATACTTCTTCATTTCTTCGGTGATGCGGGCGGCAGCCGTGTTCAGCGCCTCCTGCACGTCCGCGCCGTTCTTGATGTCCGAGAAAGCCGCGCCCAGCAGTTGTTCGTATTCCAGATAGCCGGGTGTGACCGGACGGGCAATCGGGTTCACGAACGCTTCGTCTGCGGCCACGCGCATGTACGACAGCGGCGGGGCGTTGAAGTCCTCACGGGTGGCGAAGGTGTCCAGAATGGCCTTTTGCGCCGGCATATCAAAGCTGTCCTTGCCCCACCAGATAGCCGCGCCGTCGCCAATGCTCAACCAGTGCAGGAATTCTGCCGCTTCTTTCGGATGTTCGCTGGCAGCATTCACGCCGAAATGCCAGCTCCCCGTCGGAGTGACCACTTCGCCACCGTCAAAGTACGGATGACGCGACACGCCCCACGCGAACTCCGGCGGAGTCCATGTGAAGACGAGGTTATTCCATTCGCCGCCGAGGAACATCGCCAGCTTGCCCGCGAGGAACAATTCACTGGCGGAGGTGTCTCCCTTCGGCGCAAAGCCGGAGGCGTTATAGGCATCGCCATAATAGCTGAAGGCCTTCACCCATTCGGGGCTGTTCACCACGCCCTCCACCGTAAAGCCATCGTCACCAATGGCCTTGCCACCCAGCGATTGTGCCAGCGGCAGCAGTTGGTAGGCGGCGGTGGACTGTTCCCATGTGAAGCCGTACACATCATCATGCGTCAGTTGCTTGGCAACTTCGGCAATCTTCTCCCACGTCCAGCGTTCATCCTGACCGGGAGGGGTGATACCAGCCGCTTCAAACAGGGCGGTGTTGTAGTACAGCAATTGAGTGGAGGTGTGCTGCGGCGGGGCGATCAGTTGACCGTTGTAGCTACCCGCTTCGCGTGCGCCATCCACCCACCCGTTCAGTTCGTCCTCGGTGAACGAATCGGTGACGGGCAACAGCCAGCCGCGTGCGCCATAGGAAGCAACCAGCGGCACGTCCACGCTCACGATGTCGGGATTGGTGCTGCCGGATTGCAGACGAATCTGATTTTGCTGGAACAGTTCGCTAAAACCAACTTTTTCGACTTCAAACTGTACATTCGGATGATCGGCCTGATACGCCGCGATCACATTATCGGGGTTCCAGAATTCGAGGATGAGCCACGTCAGTTTCACAGGTTCATCCTGCGCCTGAACCGCAAATGCCCCGACCAGAACCAGAACGACCAGTGCCAGTAACCCCATACGCCGGAAATGCTTCATTTTGTCTCCTTGCAGAACTGAACAATCAGGACAATCCACACGAGTTTCGGGGAACACATCGGGACGGGTCACACCTCCTTGAAACAACCTGCAAATTGGTATGCGGTGTATTTTACACCCTACAAAAATTTTAGCAATAAGATGTCCGCACCTCTCCTAGCTATACTCAGGGGTTGGGAAAGGGCTATGCGTCCCTTATTCGGCAGACACAAGCCTGTAGGCGGTGACGTGTTCGATGCGATAGCCAACGGA
>CAIVEA010000714.1 GCA_903904765.1 uncultured Chloroflexota bacterium | reverse complement strand
CGGTGTCCCCACCACAATTGGCGGCTCACACACCAGTCCTCGATATTCTCCAGCCAGTGGAAGTAAATCTTCTCGAAGCGTTCCGGCACAATCGTGATGCGCCCATCACGGACAGCCGCAATCGCCTTGTCCGCCAGCGGCTTGATCTTCACAAACCACTGCGTACTCAGCATCGGCTCCACCACCTCGCCGCCGCGCTGCGAACGCGGCACGATGTAGGTATGGTCGGCCACCTTGATCGTCATGCCCGCCGCTTCCATATCCGCCCATAGCTTTTGACGGCAAGCGAACCGATCCAGCCTTTGATACGGCCCTGCGTTTGCGTTCATGGTCGCATCTTTGTTCAGGACGTTCACCAGCCCCAGATTGTGACGCTGCCCGATTTCGTAGTCGTTGAAATCGTGCGCGGGGGTGATCTTCAGCGCCCCCGTGCCGAACGCCTGATCCACATAGGTATCCGCAATGATCGGGATGCGGCGGTTGAGCATCGGGACGAGCGCCGTCTTGCCGATCAAATGCTGGTAGCGCGGGTCATCAGGATGCACGCACACCGCCGTATCGCCCAGAATGGTTTCGGGGCGCGTGGTCGCCACCGGCAACGCGCCGCCGCCTTCCACCGGATAGTTGAAGTAGTACAGCTTGCCCTGTTCTTCGTCGCGCTCCACTTCCAGATCAGAAACCGCCGTCTGCAAACCGGGACTCCAGTTCACGAGGCGCGGCCCACGGTAGATTAACCCCTGCTCATACAGGCGGACGAACACTTCCTGCACCGCGTTCGATAGACCCTCGTCCATCGTGAAGCGTTCGCGCTCCCAATCGCAGCTTGCGCCCATGCGCCGTAGCTGGCGGGTGATCGTCCCGCCGTACTTGTTCTTCCATTCCCATGTCCGGCGCAGGAATTCATCACGACCCACCGCTTCACGGCTCGTGCCTTCCTCGCGCAGCATCTTCTCCACCTGCAACTGGGTGGCGATGCCGGCATGATCGGTTCCCGGAACCCACAGCGCCGCCTTCCCGCGCATCCGTTCATAGCGGATCATCAGGTCTTCCAGCGTGGTGAACAGCGCATGACCCGTGTGCAGCGCCCCGGTTACGTTCGGCGGAGGCATACTAATCACATACGGTTCCGCATCCACCGGAGCAACCTCCGGCTTGAACCACCCGCTTTTCTCCCACCAGTCATACAGCCGGGTTTCGGCTTCTGCAAAGTTGAAATTCTTCGGCATCTGCTTCTTGGTCATGGCATCCTCTGCGTTTCACCGCGAATCAAAAACCCTTCCGCCCTATTCGACAAGGACGGAAGGGTTTACTTCCGTGGTACCACCTTGTTTCCCTGTGCCAACGCACAGGGCACTCATTGGCGCGATAACGGGCGCAACCGGAACCGCTTACTCAACCTTTCAGCGGAACGACTCGCAGGCGACTTTCTGCGGACACATGCGAACAGGCTTGCAGCCGATGGCCTGTACTCTCTGGCGCAGGAGAGTCCGCATACTCCTCCTGTTCAACGTCTTTGTATGGTCGAAAGCATAGCATGGCTCCGAAATCGCTGTCAATCCCACACCCAGCGCAGCCGAATGGAATGCGCGATGGCATAGGAAAGCTACCCCCGCTGCGTTACAATCGTCGGGGTTCATCCTCACAGCAGCGGAGAATGGTCAAAGAATCATGCCACGCGCCCTTCTAAGCGTTCACGATAAATCCAACCTCGTCAGTTTCGCCACCACGCTCGTCGAATTGGGCTGGGATCTGGTCGCCAGCGGCGGCACCGAAAGCGTGCTGCGGAGCGCCGGACTGCCCGTCACAACGGTTGAGCAGGTAACGGGGGTAGCCGAGATGCTCGGCGGACGGGTGAAAACCCTCCATCCAGCCATTCACGCGGGTATCCTCGCCCGTGACCGCAACGAAGATACCGAAGCCCTGAAAGCACACGGCTACGCGCCGATCAACATGGTCGTCTGCAACCTGTATCCCTTCCAGCAAACTGTCGCACAACCGGGAATCACGCTTCAGGATGCGATTGAGCAGATTGACATCGGCGGGGTCACACTCCTGCGGGCAGCCGCCAAAAACTTCTTTCATGTCGCTGTGTTATGTGACGCAAGCGACTACGCAAAAGTCGGAGCTGAACTGAAAGCCTCTGGCAGCATCGAACTGGCGACCCGCCGCAATCTGGCGGTCAAAGCCTTCGCACTCACCCGTGACTACGACACCGCCATTCACGCCTATCTCTCGCAGGATACCGTACCCAGCTTGATCGGTTCGGAACTACCGCAGCACCTTTCGCTGGGCATGCAGCAGTTGGACACCCTGCGCTACGGCGAAAATCCGCACCAGTCCGCTGCCTACTACAGCCGCGTAGTCAAATCCGGCCCCTTGGGGGGGACGGTGCTGGGCGGTAAGCAGTTGTCATACAACAACATCCTCGATCTGGATGCGGCGTGGCGAGCAGTCAGCAGTTTCAGCGATCCCACCGCCGTCATCGTCAAGCACCTCACTCCCATCGGGATTGCCACAGCCCCTACCCTCCCCGAAGCCTACGCCAAAGCCCTCGCGTCTGACTCGGTATCGGCCTTTGGCGGGGTGCTGGCCGTCAACCGCGTGGTGGATGAAGAACTGGTCATGTCGCTCGGTTCGTTGTTTATCGAAGCGATTGCCGCGCCCGCCTTCTCCCCGATTGCACAAGAAACGCTCCACGCCAACCGCAAAAACTGCCGCCTCCTTCAGATTCCGCAGTTCTACAACGGTAGCGATCTAGACATTCGCAGCGTACAGGGCGGGTTACTGGTGCAAAGCGGCGATGTGGGCGACCCCGAAGGCACGAAACTGACCACCGTCACCGAACGCGCCCCCACCGCCGCCGAGATGACTGCGCTCCAATTCGCGTGGAAGGCCGTGCAGCACGTCAAATCCAACGCGATTGTGATTGCGACTGCCGATGCCACCGTCGGCATTGGCGGTGGCTTACCCAGCCGTGTGGACGCAGCGCATCTGGCTGTGACCAAAGCCGGGGAACGTGCGCGGGGGGCAGTCATGGCCTCGGATGCGTTCTTCCCGTTCGCCGACGGCGTAGAAGTGGCGATACAAGCGGGTGTCACCGCCATCATTCAGCCCGGCGGTTCTATCCGTGACAAAGAAGCGATTGAAGCCGCCAACCGCGCCAACATAGCAATGGTATTCACCGGAATTCGTCATTTCCGGCACTAGATTTCAGGCTTGATCGCAAAGGTCGCTCTTTGCTATAATTTGCGGGCAGCGCCACCTTAGCTCAATGGCAGAGCAAACGCTTCGTAAGCGTTAGGTTGTGGGTTCAAGTCCCACAGGTGGCTACCAAAATGCCCGCAAACACTTGTTGCGGGCATTTTGTTTTCGCGCATCGGAGCAGCGTACCCATGAACAGTTCACAACGTCCCGTGACGATTGCAGTGGTCGGCGGTACAGGCGCAGGCAAAACCACCATTTCCCACGCCATTTTGGATCGTGTAGGTAGTCATCACATCGCCTACATCCCCCACGATGCCTACTACAAAGACCTCGATGCCATCCCCTTCATCGGCGAGGGCATTCGCAACTTCGACCATCTGGACGCGCTGGACAACGCACTGATGATCGAACACATCAAGCAATTACAGGGGTGGCGGCCTGTGGATATCCCCACTTACGATTTTGCTCGCTATTGTCGGTTGCCCGAAACCCATCGTGTAGACCCGCAGCCGATCATCTTGATCGAAGGCATTCTCACGCTGGCTGAACCCGGCCTCCGCAACCTGTGCGACATCAAAATTTTCGTGGATATTGATGCCGACATTCGCCTCATCCGTCGTATGCTGCGCGACATCGAAGAACGTGGGCGCAACGTCAATTCGGTCATCAACCAATATTTGAGTACTGTCCGCCCCATGCACCTGCAATTTGTCGAACCCAGTCGCCGTTACGCCGATGTTATCATCCCAGAAGGCGGCTACAACACTGTAGCAATAGACATGGTTGCAGATCGTATCCACAGCATGTTGCACTCGCATTTCGGGGATTTGCCCGATGCTACCTAGCTTGCCCCTAAAATCTACGAGAGTATAATCTCATATAGAAACACATCTGAATGCGCTTCACACACACAGAAAGCATACAACTGTGAACATCCCTGCGAATGCCATTCTCCACCTGCTACCCGATCCAACCCTAACATTTGACACCAATCAAGAACTTATGTTCATGAACCACGCTGCTGAGGAGTTATTCACCACCACCAGCAGCGCCGCACAAGGGAAACCCGCCATCGAACTACTCCCCCCGGAACTAAGTGCCTTGTGGAAACAACCCGCAGACGAGAACAAACCGAAAGAATGGTCACAAGGCGAACGCGCCTTCAAACCAGAATTGAGTGCCTTATCCGCTGAGGACGGCTCTAATCTGACCGTGCTATACCTGCGCGACATCACCCGATTGAAGAAGATCGCCCGCAACCAGCATGAATTTACGCGCATCGTCGCGCACGACTTGCGTTCCCCCCTCACCTCCATTCAGGGTTTCGCCAGCATGCTCGAATCCGATATGGTGGGCAACCTGAACGACAGACAAAAGCATTTCGTCAGCAAAATCCTCTCTGGCATCGCGCAATTGACTGCATTGGTGGACAACATTCAAGATGCTGGACGCTATGACCCCGAATCTGGGTTTTACGAACTCTCCCGTTTGCACTGCGATCTGACCGAAATCGTCCGCCGAGTCGTCGAAAATCATCTCTTACCAGCCGACAAAACGTTGTCGGTCAAAATCAAAAATGGGGATGATGTTCCCATCATCAACGCCGATGCCAACATGCTGGAACGCGCCATCATCAATCTGGTGGATAACGCCATCAAATACACCCCATCCGGCGGCGAAGTTGAAGTGGGTGCGAACCGTGTGAACGATGCGGTACACATCACTGTGCGCGACACCGGCCCCGGCATCGCGCAGGAAGATCAGGAGCGCATCTTCGAGCGCCATGTGCGCCTCGCTCGTCAAGAACACAAGAGAGTGAAAGGTAGCGGTCTGGGATTGTTCATTGTCCGCAGCGTGGCACGCCGTCATGGTGGCGAAGCATGGGTTAGCAGCACCCTCGGTAGCGGCAGCACCTTCACCCTTTGCCTGCCCCTCAAGGGCGACAATCTGGTGATCTCAACCTGACCGGGAATAGCGATGCCGATTCATATCCTGTCCGAAGAAGTTGTCTCGCAAATCGCGGCGGGGGAAGTCGTTGAACGGCCAGCCTCCGTCGTCAAAGAATTGCTCGAAAACGCAATTGATGCCGGAGCGGGTCATATACGCATCGAAATTACGGGCGGCGGCAGGACGCGCATCCGCATCAGTGACGATGGTTCGGGCATTCCATCGGACGAGGTAGAACTCGCTTTCTTGCGTCACGCCACTAGCAAACTCGAATCCGCCAACGACCTCAGCCACATCCTCACGCTCGGCTTTCGCGGCGAAGCCCTCGCCAGCATCGCCTCTGTCAGCCAGTTGACAATGACCACGCGGGTCGCCGCCGAAACAGCGGGGACGCAGATACACATCAATGGCGGGATGCTCATGCGCCGTCAGAGCGTGGGCGCACCTGCGGGGACGGTCATCACCGTCGAAAACCTGTTTTTCAACACCCCTGCCCGCCTCAAATTCCTGAAAAAAGAGAACACCGAGAAGCGCCAAATCGCGCTCATCGTCACCCGTTATGCGATGGCCTACCCCG
>CAIVEA010000713.1 GCA_903904765.1 uncultured Chloroflexota bacterium | reverse complement strand
GTGGAGGATGTGCTGGCAGAACTCAAACACGAATTGGGGATTCATGCCGACGAAAGTTAATGTCCCCGCGCCATTCGTGCGCGAATTGCGGCGATTGGCGAAGAAATATCCGGCAGTTGTACAGCAGTTTGAGGAACTGGTACAGCAACTCAAGAATGATGAACGCCCCGGCGACAAAATCCCGCGAGTGCAACATGATGTTTACAAAGTTCGCTTGGTGAATCCTTCGGCAAAGCGTGGCAAAAGCGGAGGGTTTCGCGTCATTTACTATGTGCAACTGGCAGATAGCGTGCTGCTTGTGACCATTTATTCCAAAACGGAGCAGACCGACATCAGCCCGGAGGAAATCCAGCGTATCGTGGAAGAATTGCTGCCCCCTACATAATCCATTGAAAACCCCGTATAACCCCTGAACAAGCGTTGGGATTAATCACTCAACCCCATCCTGCACGTTAAGATTTGTCATACGGCGGCGATTTGCGCTTGTGTTTGGGAACCGAATTTCGTTAAAATACTGCGTTTTGAATCGACAACAAGCAAGTACCGCTGAACGGCAGATTGACCGATGCGCGGCGGTAGATGAATAGGGACACTATGACCATCAAACGGATTGCGGTGATGACCAGCGGCGGCGACTCTCCCGGCATGAATGCGGCCATTCGTGCTGTGGTGCGTACTGGGCTGGAACACAACATCGAGGTGTTTGGTATCCGGCAGGGATATGCCGGTTTGCTCAGTGGCGATTTGAACCGTCTGACCAGTTTTGAAGTGAGTGGTATTTTGCAGCGCGGTGGCACGGTCTTGCAGACGGCGCGTAATGATGAGTTCAAAACGCCCGCCGGACAGAAGAAAGGGTTGCGCCGCCTGAACGAACAGGGGATTCAGGGTCTGATCGTGATCGGCGGCGATGGTAGTCTGCGCGGTGCGGAGACGCTGCACAAGCAGGGCTTCCCGGTGGTGGGTGTGCCGGCCAGCATTGATAACGATCTAGACGGGACGAACATGAGCATCGGCGTGGATACCGCGCTGAACACGATCCTCGAATCGCTGGATCGCATCCGCGACACCGCTTCCTCGCATACCCGTGCGTTTATCATCGAAGTGATGGGGCGCAACTGCGGCTATCTGGCGATCATCGCCAGCATTCTCGGCGGCGCGGAAGTGGTCTCCATACCGGAACGCGAACTCTCGATGGATGAGATTGCGGCGGCGCTGGCGGATGCCTACGTGCGCGGCAAGTCGCACGCGGTGGCGGTCATTGCTGAAGGCGTGTCGTACAAGTGTATGGACTTGGTGGAATACCTGAAGAAAAAGAGCGAAGTTGGCTTCGATATTCGCCTGTCCATTCTCGGTCATGTGCAGCGCGGCGGCAGCCCATCGGCGTTTGACCGCTTGCTGGCGACACGCATGGGTGTGAAGGCGCTGGAAGCAATACTGGAAGGCCAAAGCGGTGTGATGGTGGCGCTGGATGGGCGCGATATGACCACCATTCCGCTAGAGAAGGCGCTGGCGCGGGTACGCCCCATTGGTCAGAGCTACTACGATCTGGCGCGTATTCTCTCGCGCTAGGATGTGAACCCTCATTCCCCGTCCCCATCTCCCTCATGGCGAAGGGGTGTAAGCGAGAGGCGGATTAAGCGGTTTTGGGAAGGGCATAGTGCGCGGCATCATGCCCTTTTTGTTGTCCGCTATTCGCCGCTGCTGGTCGAAATCTCCGCCAGTTTCGCACCTACTACACGGATGAACCCCGCCGTCGGAACGCGCAAATCCATGCCACGCTGCCCTGCGCTGACGAGGATGTGTTCCAGTTCGGCGGCGGGTTGGTCGAGGAAGATCGGCCAATTTTTGTGCGTGAGCGCCAACGCGCTGATGCCGCCCACCTTCAAACCGGTGAGCGCCTCAGCCTCTTTGTGCGCCGCCATGACCACCTTCTTGTTCCCGCTGGCCGCCGCTAGTTGCTTCAAATCGAGGCTGCGGTCTGCGGCGATGATCGCCAACAGCGGGCGGCCTCCGGCAGCGGGCAGCACCACCAGCGTTTTGTATACCATGTAGGGTGGCACCCCCAGAATTTCCGCGATGACCTCGGCATCCCGTTCGGTATCCGGGAACTCGGTCATTTCGTAGGGGATGTTATGCTTTTCCAGCAACCGCATCGAGTTCAACTTCTGCGACATACCCTAGCCTTCGCTTTCCAGAACCAACCGCACCATGCCCATCTTCTCCTCGCCCGGTTGCAGGACGAACACCCCGCTGCCTTCATGCCCATCCGCCAGCAGGTTGAAGCCATCGCTGGCGTTGCTCATCGGTTCCAGCGCCACGAAGGGTTCGCCCTGTGGCGCGAAGATCAGCCAGTGCGGGAACACGGGGGCGCTGTGGAAGGCCAGCCGGATGCGGCGGACAGGGTAGGCGATTTTGGCAGGCTGCGGGATGGTGCGCCCGGTCAGCAGGTGGTTCAGTTCGCGCTCATCCAGATCACGCGGTTTGCGGAAGTCCAGATCGGGCGGGATGGGCTGCGGTTCGCCTGTCGCCATGAAGTTCGTCAGCGGGAAGTATTCGCCGCACGGGATTTGGATTTCGACTTCTTCTCCGGCGGGGCGCACAAAATAGGGATGATGCCCGAAACCGGCGGGGGCGGGATGGTCGGACTCGTTCTTGAGCATGAGCGACCAGATGAATTCGCGCCCATTGAGGGTGTAGTCCAGCCGCGCCGAGAACGGGAACGGCCAGTTGAGGTCGGCGTAGTTGCTGGAACGGAAGGTCAGGCGGATGCGTGCTGCTTCCGCGATTTCGACGTTCCATGCCCGCCCGCGCACATCACCATGCCGCGCTGTGCCATCATCTTTGGCGGTTCGAAGCGCGTATTCCTGCCCGCTGAAGCGCAGCACGCCGCCTTTGATGCGGTTGCACCACGGCAGCATAACAAAACTGGAGCAGGCACTGGAGTTGCCGGTGCTGGCTTCCGGCGTGGGGCGCAGGACATCGTGCCAGACCCCGCCCTGCTGGATGCGCCCGAAGGCCAGCGATGCACCGGTTTCCGGCAGAACGCCGGCCTGCCAATATTCATTTTGAAGGGTATGTACGGTTGGCATGATTTCACCTCATTGATACTGGCGTTTGGCAAGCCGCCCCATCATAGCGGGCAGCAGAATATTGCCGAGGACGATCAGACGGTCAAAGAAGCGCAGAATCAGGCGGTTGGGACGATGGCGCGTGGCCTGCACGATGGCCTGCGCGACGATTTCGGGCTGCATGGTCGGCAGGCCGCCGCCGCTGCGTTTGCCAGCGCCCAACCGCTTCTCGTTGAATTCGGTATCGGTGCGCCCCACCAGCACATCGGTCACGGCGATCTGGTCGCTTTCCAGTTCCAGCCGCAGAGAGGCGGCGATGCTGCTGACGAAGGCTTTGCTCGCACCGTAGGTGGCGGCGTAGGGCGAGGGCAGGTTGTACATGACCGAGGAGATAATGAACACATGCCCGCCTTTGCCCGTTTGCCGCAGGGCAGGCACGGTGGCGCGGACGGTGTGCAGCACGCCGTCTATGTTGGTGCGGAGCAGTGTTTGCAGGTCACTCCACTCGGCCTCAGCAATCGCGCCGCGCTGCCCGACACCGGCATTCGCTACTGCAATATCCAGCCGTCCGAAGTGTGCCAGCGTCTGCGCCACCGCGTTCGCTACGGCGGTGGGGTCGGTCACATCCCCTTCCAGCGCCAGCAGGTCGCCATGCGGGGCGGGCAGGGCGGCAATCGTGGTTTGCAGGTTGTGCAGGCGGTCAGCGCGGCGGGCGAAGGCTGCCACGTGCGTCCCCTCGCGGGCGAAGGCCAGTGCCAGCGCCGCGCCAATCCCGCTGGATGCGCCTGTGATGAAGGCGACACGGTTCGTCATGCCCTCACCCTTCCTTACGGCGCTTGAACACGCAGAAATAGGTGCTGCTCCAATCGCCGCCGCCGAACAGGATGTCCGCTTTCTTGCCCACGCGCCCGACAGGTTCCATGTGGACGAGTTCCCAGCCCTGTGCGCCCAGCGCATCCAGTTCGGGCATCATGGCTTCGGGCGTGTGTTCGGGGATTTTCTTCCAGTCGGGACGATAGCGTTTGAGGAAATCCAACACGCCGGGCGATTTGGTGGATGCCCGGACGAACTTGGTCAAATATTCCCATGACTCGATAGCGGCCATGATGGGTACAACCCTCCCCGGTGTGCGGCAAGATATTGCTTATTGTACCGCAAGCGGCAGGGAGGGCAGAGGGGCTATAGCTTGCAGGCGGTCTGGTTCTCGTTAGGTGTGCCGTAGCCTGTCCAGACGGGGATGCCTTCCCATTCGCTCTTTGGGAAGCTGTCGGCGGTATAGAACGTCACCCGTTCCACCACCTGTCCCGGCGCATAGGCCATTGTCTCGCCATCCAGCAGGTCACCGCCCAGCGCCAGCAGCACAGTATGGTTGGCGAACAACAAGGCCGCGTGCCATGTGTTTACGTTCCAGCAGATTTTGGCCTGTTCTGGTTCACCATAGGCTGCGATGGCATCCACCAGACGGGCTTGCGCTCCGGCTTCGGGGGCAGCCCACACGACGGATTCCGATGGTGTGTTGGGGTCGCCTGTCGGTTCGGTAATGCAGGCGATGCCGATTTGCTCTGAACGACCACAGTAGCGGGGGCCGTCATCGAACAGATCCGTTACCCCGAAGGATTGCATCGTCGCCTGAAACGATTGGCGTGTGATGCCCGGTTGCTGCCCGCGCCAGCAGGGACTGGTGCAGCCCTCACTTTGCATGCGTTCGGGGGCGGGTGTGGCGTTTTGCGCTTCGGTGAGCAGGATAGCACCCACGCCCAGCAACAGCGCAAGCACAACAAGACCCGCCACAATTTGTATTTGAAGTTTCGTCATCGCTTCCCCCCTAATCTGGACGGGGTGATGGTTTTCCCGCGGACGGGCGGCGCTGTAGTGGACACCTTGCAGCACCATGACCACCTCTATATGTTTTTCATCATACTTTCATTGTCTAACAATTGTGCTGTGTTTTTCGTTAAGATTATACGTTACCTATTTCACCGTTCGCAGGAGGGGCGCTTTGCTCCGTCCGCAGCGCATCCAGTTCGGTGCGGACGTGGGCGACGACATTTTCCAGCGGGACGAGTTCCACCTCGCCGTCGCTGCGCCGCTTCAGTTCTACGCCGCCTTTGTCGAGCGATTTTTTGCTGAGGGTCAGGCGCAGCGGCAGGCCGATCAGGTCGGCATCATTGAATTTCACACCGGGGCGTTCGGTGCGATCATCGTACAACACTTCGATGCCCGCTGCCCGCAACTCATCATTCAGCCAATCTGCCTGCGTTGCGGCGATGCCAGCGTCGTCCGCGATCAGCACCAGATAAGCGTGATAGGGCGCGATAGCCACCGGCCAGCATAGGCCGTTCGCATCGTGGTGTTCTTCCGCGACGCAGGCCAGCAAGCGCCCGATTCCGATGCCATACGACCCCATGATGACGGGTTGCGCTTTGCCGTCCCGGTCGAGGAAGGTGCAGCCCATTTTGTCGCTGTAGCGCGTGCCCAGTTTGAAGATGTTGCCCACTTCCACGCCGCGTGTGGTGTGCAGCGGTTGTCCGCAGTTCGGGCAACCGTCGTTTGCCCGTGCCGTCGCAATGTCTGCGACGGTTTGTGCGGTGTAGTCGCGTTCATAGTTGGTGTTCAGCAGGTGATAGCCAGTTTCGTTTGCGCCCGCTACGAGGTTCGGCGTGGTGGTTACTGCCTCGTCCACCACCACCCATGCGCCGTTCGTGCCGATAGCCGAACCGTAACCGGGGATTGCGCCCACAGCGCGAATCTCGTCCTCCAGCGCGGGGCGCAGCGCCTTCGCACCGATGGCGTTTGCCAGTTTGGTTTCGTTCACATCCATATCACCGCGAATGATGGCGAGGATGAATCGCTGCTGGTCGGTTTCATTTCCGGGGACGGTGGCGATCATGAACACGGCTTTGGCGGTCTTGGCGGTAGGGATGTTCAAAAACTGGGCCAGCGAGTCAATCGTGGTCGTGCCGGGGGTGGCAACTTTCTTGAGGGGCAGAAGCGTTTCGGATGGCAAGTCCGGTTTCTTGAATCGCGCCACTTCGCGGTTGGCGGCATAGCTACAGGCCGCACATTCCAGCAGCGTATCTTCGCCGATGGGAGTGCGGTACATGAATTCGTGCGCCTCTTTTCCGCCCATCATGCCCGTATCAGAGCGTACTGCCAGCACGGGCAGGCCGCAGCGTTGGTAAATTCGCAGATAAGCGGCATAGTGGGCGCGGTATTGCTTATCCAGCCCGTCCCAGTCGGCATCGAGGCTGTAGCTGTCTTTCATCGTAAATTCGCGCACCCGGATCAGACCAGCGCGGGGGCGCGGCTCATCGCGCCATTTAGTCTGTATGTGGTAGATCATGGCGGGTAGCTGACGGTAGGAGCGAATCTCGCGTCGCACCAGATCGGACACCACTTCTTCATGCGTCATCGCCAGCGCCATATCGCGTCCAGCGCGGTCTTGAAAGCGTCCCATCTCCGCGCCGATTTGTGACCAGCGTCCGGTTTGCTGCCAGATTTCGGCGGGGTGAACGACGGGCATGGTGATCTCTTGCCCGTTGATCGCGTCCATTTCCTCGCGGATGATCTGTTCGATTTTGTTCATGGCGCGACGTGCCAGCGGAAGGTAGCTGAAAATGCCGGAGGCCAGCGGACGAATGAAACCCGCCCGTAATAACAATTGATGGCTGACGACTTCCGCTTCGGCAGGGGCTTCGCGCAGGGTCTGGCTGAACAGTTGGCTCATACGCATGATGATGCAGTTTCCTTTCCAGTCGGATTCAATGTAAGCGCACGGGCGCTATTCCCATGTCCGGTTGTGGTTGATCTTGAGCTTATCCATCACCGCCTGACCGAGATCAATCCCGTTCAGGCTGGCGATTTGCAGCAGGTACAGCAACACGTCTGCCAGTTCGCCTGCCAGTTCAGCCGTGTCCGGCGCGGAATCGCCCCACTGGTAATGCTCCAGCACCTCGCTGGCTTCCAGCACCAGCGAGATGGCGAGGTTCTTGGAGGTTTGGGGATGTGGTGAGTCGGGCGCATACCAGCCTTTGCCCTCAACGAAGTTGTGCATGGCGGCTTCCAGCGTTCGCAAGTCCATGGGAACACCTCTCGGAGAACGGATACACGGCGTTGGTCAGGCCGCCATACGGGATGGGGATTGCACCTTCAGACTACCCTCTTCCCCAATCTTTTTCCCTCATGACGAACGGCTTATGATGCAGGCGATAGGGAATGAGGGTTCCTAGTACGCATTCTTGTTCTGCCGCATCACGGTGTTCCAGACGGTGCGGATGATGATTTTGATGTCCAGCCAGAGCGACCAGTTTTCGACATACCACAGGTCGAAATCGGTGCGCTCCTCGATGGACGTATCGCCGCGCAACCCGTTAACCTGCGCCCATCCGGTCATGCCGGCTTTTTCGCGGTGGCGTTCCATATAGCGCGGAATTTTCTCGCTGAATTCCATCACATACACAGGGCGCTCAGGACGTGGCCCGACGAGGCTCATCTCGCCCATCAGCACATTCATCAGTTGCGGAATTTCGTCCCAGTTGGTCTTACGCATCCAGCGCCCTAAGCGGGTGACGCGGGGATCATCTTTGACCGTCCAACCGGGGCCGTGCGCTTCAGCATCCAATCGCATGGTGCGGAATTTGACCATGTTGAACGGGCGACCATCCAGCCCCATGCGTTCCTGCGTGTAGAAGACCGGCCCCGGCGATTCGCGCCGGATGAGGAGGGCAGTGAGCAACATGAGAGGCGAAAGGAAGATCATGCCGATGAGTGCACCGAGGAAATCCAGCCCGCGCTTGAGCGTGAGCCGCCAACCGCGCAGGGTGATGTCGCGCACGGTGAGCAGTGGCGTGCCGCCCAGATCGTCCACTGTCATATCGCCTGCCATATAGGCAAACATATCAGGGTAAATCTTGATGTCCACGCGCCCGCGCTGGCAGAAGGTAATCAATTGCACCAGTTCGGCGCGTTGCGGTTCGGGTAAGGCGATGATGATTTGGTCAATCAAGCAGCGGTCAATCAGGCCGGGCAGGTCTTC
>CAIVEA010000712.1 GCA_903904765.1 uncultured Chloroflexota bacterium | reverse complement strand
GTGCGCGGGTTCATCAGTGACCCGAATGTAGTGTTTTTGGACGAGCCGACTCTTGGTTTGGATGTGACGGCGGCGCGGGATGTGCGCGGGTTCGTCAAACAGTGGATGCGCGATACCGGAGACCGGACGCTGCTGCTGACCACGCATTACATGGCGGAGGCCGATGATCTGTGTGATCGGTTGGCGATTGTGGATAAGGGGCGTGTCCTCGCCTGCGACACGCCTGCCAACTTGAAGCGTCTGTTGCAGCGTGAGGCGGTGTTCAACCTGAAGGTGGGGACGCTGGGGCCGAAGCCGAGCCGCGAGGCCATGTTGGAGGCTGTGCCGGGGGTGCGGCAGGTGTCCGTCACCGAGCATGACGGCTATACCGAGTTGAACCTGATCCTTGCGGAGGAATCGGCGCTGGGGGATGTGCTTTCGCATATCACTGGACGCGGCTCCAGCCTGATCGCGCTGGAGAAACACGCGCCTACGCTGGAGGATGTGTTCATCCATCTGGTCGGGCGGCGCTTGGATGTGGATACCTCGCAATCGCCTGAAGGGGGCGTGTGATGTTCGGCGCGGAACGGGTGAATCGCGCCAGCGGGTGGCGCTTGTTCTGGATGACGATGTGGGCGCGGGCGTTTCCACGCATTATCGGGGTAGGGCGCGAGCGCAGCTGGTTGTTCTTTGAAACGGTACTGCCCCTCATGGGGACGGTGGCTTACATTTTCGTCTACAAGGCTCTGCAAGCGCCGGAAGATTATATCGGGTTTGTGGTGCTGGGCGGCGCTATGGCGGCGTTCTGGCTGAACGTGCTGTGGTCGCTGGCGGCGCAATTGTACTGGGATAAAGACGGCGGCAATCTAGAGCTATACGTGCTGTGTCCGGGGCCGATGATGGCGATTCTGCTGGGGATGGCAATTGGCGGGATTGTGATGGCTTCTGTGCGGGCAACTTTCATTGTGGTGATTTGTTCGCTGTTCTTCGGCGTGGTGTTCCATGTAGGTAGCTTGCCCGCGCTGGTGCTGACGTTCGTATTGACAATGGCGGCGCTGTACGGCTTGGGCATGATGTTCTCCTCGATCTATCTGGCGGCGGGGCGCGAGGCGTGGCACATCTCGAATCTGCTGCAAGAGCCGATTTTTCTGGTTTCCGGCTTCTATTTTCCGGTCAAGTCGTTGGGCGTGTGGGTGGCGACCTTCGCTTCGATCATCCCGCTAACGCTGGGGCTGGACGCGATGCGCCAACTGCTGTTCGTGAACGACCCAACGCTCGGTTTCCTTCCGATTGAGGTGGAACTGGGTGTGCTGGCGGTGCTGGGGGTGGTGTTTATCACTGCGGCGGGGTGGCTGCTGTCGAAGTTGGAAGAAATCGGGCGGCGCGATGGTCGGTTGATCGAGCGCCGACGATGAAAAGGGGTGTGTGATGCGTTTGGCGGATATGCTGTTAAGCCTGTCGTGGGTGCAGCGCAGTAACCGGCTGCGGACGTTTGTGGTGGCGGCATGGTTGGGCTGGCAGATCGAGTCGAACTGGGCTGACCCGCTGTTGTTCGCGGTGTATTCCTTTGTGCGGCCTGTTGCCAGCGTGTTGATTCTGGTCATCATGTACAGCGTCATCACCAACGGCGCGACGCAAGAGCCGATCTTCGCCTACATCTATCTGGGGAACGCGCTGTACATCCTCGTCGGGCAGGTCATCAGCGGCGTAAGCTGGACGGTGGTCAGTGACCGCGAACAATACCGCGTCATCCGGCAGTTGTACACGACCCCGATGGACGGTTACTTCTACCTGATGGGGCGCGGGCTGGCACGGTTGCTAATCGGGCTGGTGTCGCTGCTGATTACGGTTTCGGTGGGGGCGGTGTTCTTCCATCTCCCGCTGTACCTCGCAGCGATCAACTGGCCGCTGCTGCTGGTGAGCATGGTGCTGGGAATCCTGTCGCTGGCAACGCTCGGCTTGATGATGGGGTCGCTGACGATGATGATGGCGCGGCACAGCGGTTCGGTGGGGGATGCGCTGGCGGGGGCGTTGTATTTGTTCACGGGGGCGATCTTCCCGCTGGATGTGCTGCCCGCGCTGCTACGTCCCATCGGGTACGCGCTGCCCATCACCTATTGGTTGGAGGTGTCGCGGCGGGCGTTGCTGGGTGCGAATGCTCCTCGTTTTCCGACCTTCGCGGATTTCTCAGACGGGGCGTTGGTGGCGATTCTAGCGACGTTCACGCTAACGCTGCTGGTGGCTTCGGTCAGCGCCCACCGCTGGTGCTTGCACCGTGCCAAAGAATTCGGCGCATTCGACATGGAGACTGCGTTTTAGCGCAAGCAAATCAGGGGGCGTATGTGCGCCCCCCTGTATAGCAGTTGTTTTACGAACTGAACTGCGCTGTAATCAAGTCCTCCAGCGTGGGTGTGCCGATGATTTGCAATTCGTAGCGCACACGTTCGACGGGCAGGCGCACTTTAATCACGCGGCTGAGGTCAATCGGCGTGGCGGCGATCACGATGTCGGCATCGGAACGGTTAATGGTTTCTTCCAGTTCGTGCATTTGTTCATGACCGTAACCCATTGCGGGCAAAATTGCACCGGTCTTGGGATATTTGGCATAGGTGTTCAGGATAGAACCTACTGCGAATGGGCGCGGGTCAATCACTTCTGCCGCCCCGAATCGCTGTGCGGCGACAACGCCCGCGCCGTAGGCCATTTCGCCATGCGTCAGGGTTGGGCCGTCCTCGATGACCAGCGCCCGTTTGCCGCGAATGGCTTCGGGATGATCTACGAACAAGGGTGAGGCGGCTTCGAGGATGACCGCGCCGGGGTTCACTTGCTGGATGCTGCGACGAACGCTGACAATGCCGCTGTAATCGGCGGTATCCACTTTATTCACAATGACGACCTGTGCGCTGCGGAGGTTGGCTTCGCCGGGGTGGTAGGTCAGTTCATGCCCCGGACGGTGCGGGTCGGCAACAACGATGTGGAAATCGGAACGGTAGAAGGGCAGGTCGTTGTTGCCGCCATCCCAGATAATGATGTCGGCTTCGGATTCGGCTTGAGCGAGGATTGCGCCATAATCCACTCCTGCATAGATGATCGCACCCCGGTCAATATACGGCTCGTATTCCTCGCGTTCCTCAATCGTGCATTCGTACTCGTCCAGATCGTCGTAGGTGGCGAACCGCTGGACGGACTGCGCGATCAGGTTGCCGTAGGGCATGGGATGACGGATAGCGACTACGCGCTTGCCCAGCTTTTGCAGGGCGGATACCACAAAGCGCGAGGTCTGGCTTTTGCCGCTGCCGGTGCGAACCGCGCAAACCGAGATGACCGGACGCTTGCTTCTGATCTGCGTGGTTTGCGGCCCCATCAAGCGGAAATCCGGGCCAAGTGCCAGTACCTGCGAGGCGCGGTGCATCACGTATTCATGCGGCACGTCGCTGTAGGCAAAAACAACCAGGCTCGCATCCAGATTATGGATCAGGCTGACCAGATCGCTCTCTGGATGGATGGGGATGCCTTGAGGGTAAAGACTTCCACACAGTTCG
>CAIVEA010000711.1 GCA_903904765.1 uncultured Chloroflexota bacterium | reverse complement strand
GATATTACGCGGATTGCCGGTGATGAAATTATCCATTGCCACAATGTCGTGACCTTCGGATAACAACCGTTCACACAAGTGAGAACCGAGGAAACCCGCTCCGCCAGTTACGAGAATACGCACTGTAGCGCCTCCGAATCGAATGATAGTTGTAATGACAGTCTACCACAGGCGCGAAGTTGTCTAAATGCTCTGTTTGACACTTTTATACCAGCACTTCACCATCGCCTCGCGCCAGTAGATCACTAATCTGACGCTGAAGTTCGGCGTGAAAGACAGAATACTGCGCTGGAGCATCAAGGCACAAGATGACCAGACGGAGCGAACGGGGCGGTGTGAAGGTGAAATCTATAATCTGCTCGATCATGGTTTTAGCGCAGTTTTCAAGCGGATAGCCGAGTGTACCTGTGGAGATAGGTGGGAAGGCGATGGATTTTAAGCGATGGGCATCCGCTAATTGCAAGCAGCGTAGCGTGAGGTTGGCGAGGCGGGCGCGTTCACTTCCTTCGCCCCAACGTGGTGCAACGGCGTGGATGATTTTTTCGTAGGGTAGCATCCCCGCAGGGGTGATGACAGCTTCACCGATGTCACACCAACCGATCTCGGCGGCGGCTTTTTCGACGACTGCGCCTGCGATTTGTAGTTCGGCAGACAGGGTGAGGTTAGTATCGGTGACATGGACGATGCAGGCAGCGGTGGAGGCCAGCAGGTGGCTTTGCTGAAGGTGTATGCTGACCTTATTGACTTTAACCTTCATCATCGCCCCCGATGATTCATTTGTAGTGGATTACATCACGTCCTATCAACCCCGTCAATAGCTTGCATGTTCGAGAGCCAGTTGGTCAACGCCAGCAGCATAACCCAAACGTAACACTGATCTTGCACGTAGATGCTGTTGTCAATCATGCCATGCGTCAGCAGGTTCACGAGGCAACCGATTGTGCCAATAAGCAGCGCCCATAGTAGCGCATGTTGAGTGCGTAAGGGGCGAAGGCGGCGGTAAGCCAACCGCAGCTTGTAGATGAGTATCCAGAGGATGGCTGCAAGGAGCAACACGCCACCGATGCCGAGGCGAACCCAGAAATCGAGAAAGATGTTGTGAGGGTGCGACAGGTTAGGTTCTTCCCACGCATCTGGACGAATGTAGTGACCGCGATAGGCGTACAGGAATTGATCGAGTCCTAGTCCAGTGATGGGGTGATCGGCGATCATGTTGATAGCACTTTCCCATGCACGCAGGCGGTAGAAATTTGTACCGCTATCAAAAGTGAGCGCACGGGCGAAACGCGGCGATTGGGCAGCGATGGCAAAGGCGACAATCATGACCAGAGCGATTCCTGCCAGTGGGAGCAAAGCCCGTCGCCTGAATAAGAGTAGGAGCAGCGCTACCATCACAGTCGGTACGCCGATGAATAGGCCACCGACGCTTTGCGTGAGGACGAATGCCAGCCCCACCGGAATGAGGGAAAACGCTGCGAAAAGCCGCCGCTTGCGATCAACCGGAATGAGGACGAAGGCCATCAGGAAGGGCAGACCACGCCCAAGAAAGAGTGCAACATTATTGGGAGAACCATAAACGCTTGCCATGCGCCGCGCACCTTCTTCGGCGGTGATGATGGCCTGCCCTTGTGCATACTGTCCGAGTCCGATCAGGGCGACCAGCAGGCCGCCGATGAGCAGCGCGTCCACAAGCTGCCGCGCGAGTTTGAGATTCGGTGAGAGAGTACGTAATACGAGGTAGAACAGCGCGGGTTCGATGAATAAGACGCGCAGTTCAGTGATGGCTTGCGCCCGTTGCTCACTCCACAGCACTGCCGCACAGCCCATAATAACCCACAGCAACACCCACAGGTCAATTGCTGTCCATGCAGTACGTTGCAGGTGAGGTATACGAATGCCTTGCGTTCGCTGGTGGTGGCTGAATGCGACGAAACCGCGCACAAGGCGGCTGGATGCGGTCAATAGCAGGAGAATTTCGGCTACTGGAAAGGCGAAGCGATAGAGGTTGACCGGGAATAAGAAAAAGGGCGACCAGAGTAGGGTGAGGGTTAGCCCTACATCGGGACGGTGGTAGAAGATGAGACACAGGATGATCGCCGCAATCACGGTTGCGATTAGCCCCGGTTGGAGCTGAAGCAAGCCGGCGCTAAGGAGGGCGAT
>CAIVEA010000710.1 GCA_903904765.1 uncultured Chloroflexota bacterium | reverse complement strand
TGGGTTTCCCCGCCGAATGGCATCTGCGAATCGCGCTGTCGTTTGGCTATCCCGCGCCGGAGGCGATTGCGCCCCGCCCACCCCGCCCCGAAGGGCGCAAATCTTTCGAGGATGTGGTGCATTGGGATGGGTGGTAAACCGCCCTCATCCCCGTCCCCTCTCCCAACCGCTGAGTACAGCTAGGAGAGGGGGGAGGAAGTTGGCACAAGTTGTTTCACCCATCTCGCTCAGCGAGAAGGGCTTGAGGGATGGGGGCTAGAGCGTGTTGCTCACCTTGATAGTGAGTTCAAACCGACCATAGCTGCCGCCGCCAGCATGGGTGACGAGGATCGTGTATTCGCCGTCGCTGGTGGCGGTGGTCGTCAGCAGCGAGTCAAGGCTATCCTCGGTGTCATCCGCCCACAGGATGAGCTTGCCATTCGGGTCGAATAGGAACAGGAACGTATCTACCACCGGATCAGTCAGGTTGGTAGCCTGTGCCCGAATCATCTGCCCGCGTCCGGCAGTAACGGGGAAGCGGTAGTACCAGCCTTCCTGCATCTCCATCTCGATGCCGCTTTGGAGGCGGTTGGGCGTGCTGCGGATGAACATTTCGCTGCCCCGGCTCAACCATTCGATATAGTCCGCTGTCGCTTTTTCGGTTTCGCCCAGATCGTCGTAGGCGTACCCGCGTGAGAAGTAGATTTCGCGGTAGTCCGGGTTCAGTTCCAGCGCGTGTGTGAAATCTTTGATCGCGCCCACCAGATCGCCCGTGTGATACAGCAGGTAGCCGCGATTCGCGTAGGCCGTGTCCTTATTGGGGTTGTCCAGTGCGATAGCGCGGTCATAATCGGCTTTGGCTTTGTCCAGTTCGCCGCGATTGTAGTAGATATTGCCCCGGTTGTTATAGGCGTGCGGGTTGTTCGGGTCGAGTTCCAGCAGGGCGGTGTAATCGCGCTCGGCGCGGTCATCTTCACCGAGGGCTTGCAGCGAATAGGCGCGTCCGAACAGCGCATCGGTGTTTTTCGCGTCCAGTTCCAGCGCACAGGTGAAATCGTCAATTGCGCTGGTGTAATCGCCCATGTCTTGGCTGGATTGCCCCCGCGCCACATAGTCTGCCACGCTGGTCAGGTCGCAGCGGATCGCCTGCGCTCCGGCGGGCAGCGCCGTTAGCAGTAGCGTTCCCAGCACCATTCCTAGTACAGCCACTCGCGCCATTGTTCGCAGCATGTCACACCTCGTTGGGTTTTAGGCAGACGAAATTATCCGGCATCCGCAGGGCGGGAGGCCAGCAACAGTTCCATCGTGCCGGACTGGACGGTTTTGCCATCCTGATTCAAGATTTTCACTTCGGCGATGATGTTCCCGCCACCCAGACGCTTCATTTCTTTCTTCTCGGTCACGGTTAGGCGGACGTGTACGGTATCTCCGATGAACACGGGCAGGCTGAACTTCATTTCCAGCCCCCGGAAGGCCAGCACGGTACGTTCCATGAAACCCAGTTGGTATAATTGCCCGACGGCGTAGCTCAACGTCAACATGCCGTGTGCCACGCGCTGTTTCATCGGATGGTTCTTCATGTATTCGGCATTGGTGTGCATCGGGTTATAATCGCCTGTCAACGCGGCGAACTGCACGATGTCACTCTCGGTGATGGTGCGCCCGCGTGTGACAAGCGTTTTGCCCGTTTCGATGTCTTCAAAATAGTAACCTAGCGGGCCATTGTCGGTGTAGTACACGGTATCTCTCCTGTGAAGGATGTGAACGCCGGTTGACTTCGAGCCAGCCGGACAACAGTTATTCTGATAGTCAGTATAGCATGGCCTGTCTATCTGGCGCGGAGGGCGGTTGGTCTGCACAGATGGATAAATACTTGCGGTAAATTTCGTTCACATTCATATATTACGATAATAATTAAAACCTAATTGTGTGGTAGAATTTCTAAGAATTGCGTTTTGAAGTGGAATGTTCATCGGGAAAATTCAGGTTATTTAGATAATAACTGTGGTAAGGTTATAAAATAGCCATATTTTGTAAGTCTGATGTGACGAATTTTTCGTAGTAATGCAGGGCAACAAATGACTCCTTCGCAAGCGCAGAACTCCCCACAAGCGCACATTCTGCTTCTTGTCGAGTCCTCTGATAACGCTGATACATGGATAACGGGTCTGCGAGAGGCGGATTATTACCG
>CAIVEA010000709.1 GCA_903904765.1 uncultured Chloroflexota bacterium | reverse complement strand
GTTGCCTGAGCCGAGTGCGACGAACACAGCAGTGCCGCCAAGTGCGACGAACACGGCGTTGCCTGAGCCGAGTGCGACGAACACAGCAGTGCCGCCAAGTGCGACGAACACGGCGTTGCCTGAGCCGAGCGCGACGAACACGCCTGTACCGCTTACAGCGACGGTTGCCGCAGCAGTAGTCGCCAGTGCGACATCGCTGCCCGCCACACCTACCGTTGTTCCGCCGACAGTAACACCTGTTCCGGTTGTCCCTGCTGAGTCCGATAGCGGCGGGTTGGCAGTTGAGGCGGTGGTGGGCGCTGTGCTGCTACTGCTGGTGCTGGTGTATGGCGGGTTCTACTGGCGTGGAGCCAGCGCCGCTGATCGCTATGCCGATGGATTTGTGATCGAGCAGTGTCCGGTGTGCGGCAGCGGTCATCTGATCGTGGATCATCGCGCAGATCGGTTGTTCGGCATTCCCCGTCCACGCCGCACGGTACGCTGCGATTCGTGCCGTTCGGTGCTGCGTGAGATGGGGACGCGCCGCTGGCGCTATGCGGTTGATCCTCTGAAGAACGCGGATTTGTACCGCGAACTGAATGGGATGGAAGTGGATGAAGATCAACTGCGCGGCTTGCAAACTGGAACACGAGCGTCCCATGCTGTGCATCCGCCCGCGCAACCGCCGACCTTTTTGGACGATCAAAACGAGTAATTGAAACGCTCATGAAGCCTGTATATCTACGCTTGTTCGTGGCTGTATTCTTTGCGTGTTTGCTGGCAGCCTGCCAACCGAACGCGGCGACTCCGTTTGCGGCTACACTCCCGCCGACCGGCATCAGCGCCAGTGTGTTGAGCGCGGCGACAGTTGTGCCTACAGCGAATCTGATTGCAAGCCGTACCCCGACGCTGCCGCCGACGGTGACTTTCACGCCCAGCCCGACCCCGACCCTGACACCCACGCCGACCATCACTCCTACGCCGACGGAAACGCCGATTCCGACCAATACGCTCCCCCCCACGCTGACGGCTACCCCGACGCTGACCAATACGCCAGTGGTGCTGGCATCACCTGTATCCGGCGCATTGGAGGCGAATGCCACAGCTGGTCCGACGTGGACACCGCCGCCTGCTGATCCGGCGGTGCAGATCGCCGATCACTACCATTTCTACCGTCCGATTTCGCAGGATGGTGCGAACTGGGTGGCGCGTACCTATCCCTATGGCAGCACGTCCGGTGGGCAGTTGCAGGTGCATCTGGGCGTGGATATGGAAAACCCGCGTGGAACGCCAATTCTTGCAGCAGCGGATGGTGTGGTGTTCTATGCGGGGGATGATCTGAGCAATCAGTTTGGCCCGCAGACCGATTACTACGGGAATTTGGTCGTCATTCAGCACAACCTGACGGATTCCACCGGGCAGCCCGTTTATACTCTGTACGGACACATGCACCGCGTGGATGTGCAGACCGGACAGGCCGTGAAGCAGGGGCAGACCATCGGGATTGTGGGTGATAGCGGTGTGGCGTTCGGGCCGCATTTGCACTTTGAGGTGCGCGTGGGCAACGCGAACGCATGGAGCAGCACTCGCAACCCGGAACTATGGATTTACCCCTACCGCACCTACGGGACATTGGTGGGGCGGGTGACGGATGCCAGCGGTGCGACGTTGTATGATGTCACACTTCAGGTCAAATCTGCCGACATCACACGCTATGCCTTCTCGTATCACGATACAACCGTCAACCCCGACCCAGTGTTCGGGGAGAATTTTGTGCTGGGCGACCTGCCCGCTAACTACTACGAGGTGAGCGTAAACGACAACGGGCGGGTGCGCTTCCGTCAGATCGTTTATGTATATCCCAACCGCAGCACATGGATTGATGTGCGCTTGAACTAGCTCCCGCAAGGTTATCCCACCCCTGCACAGCGGTGGTTCATGTGCAGGGGCGGGATAGTGGTCAATTAATTCTGGAACAAGATGAATGTGAGTTGGAGCTGATTCCCCGGCAGGCCATCCACGCGCAGCGCCCCCCGGTTGCCGTCGGCGGTGATGACCCCGATGACCGTCCCCGGTAACATGCTCCCACG
>CAIVEA010000708.1 GCA_903904765.1 uncultured Chloroflexota bacterium | reverse complement strand
TGCTGCGTGCCGCCTTCGGTTGTACAAGCCGCCAGTGCTGTCAGCGCCAGCAGGCCGATGAGAATGCGAATGTTCACCATACGTTACCCGTCATCTCCCGATCTTTCATCACTGTAGCGTGGAACGGACGATTTCGCAAAACCAGCGCGTTTCCGTTTTCAAACAGAACGGTTTGACAGATACCCCGCCTCTCCCTAGACTGAAATGTATGTAGAAACTTGAGGATGAACGCGATGAACCGTATGGCGAAAATCCTGTGTATGCTGCTGATGTGCCTGATGGCAACGCTGCCGGTTGCCGCGCAGAGTGTACAGCCGATCAGGGCGGATGCGCCGCTGACTGTTGAATTGTCCAGCAGCGTGCTGGAATTTGTGTATACCGCCCCTGCCCCGCAAACCGTGACGATCACCGCCCGCAGCGTGAATCAGGATGTGGATACCTTCCTCGAACTGTATGATCCCAATGGCACGCTGATGACAAGCAACGATGACGCGCTGCATCCGGCACCCGGTGCAAGCGCGTTGGATGCCATGTTGGAGGCTGTGTTTCTGGCAGCACCGGGCGATTACCGCATCAAATTGAGTAGCTTCAGTGGGACTACGGGTGGTCAGATCGAACTGCTGCTGACGACGCAGGGTGGCCCCCCTCCGCCGCCACCCATGACAGCGCCTGTCACGGGTAAGCAGTTGTTACTGGGCGAACCATTACGAATCCGGTTGCTTGGGGATGGGCCGGTTGATCTGGTGTATGTCGCGCCACAGCCGCAGAGCATCAGCCTGTACGCCAACAGCCTGCCCGATGTGGGCGAAGTGGATACTACGCTGGAAGTGTTCAGGCCGGACGGGACTTCGCTGGCGTTTAACGATGATTTGCGTGGAAGCGATGCAGGTTTTGAGAATCTGGCGCTGCCGCAGCCCGGAGCGTACCGCGTACAGTTGAACACCTTCTCGGCGGGCGCGACGGGCGGCGTGGAACTGGTGCTGGTGGTGGGAAATGCGCCGCTGCCACCGCCGACTCCAGCCGTGAATGGCAATTTCGGGTTTGACACGACGGTGACGCTGGACGGCACGACTCCGGCGGCATTGACGTTTGACGGCGAGTCGGGTCAGCGCGTGACGATCACGGCTCAAGCGGTTAATCCGGCTGATCTGGATTTGTACATCAAGCTATTCGCGCCGGACGGCAGCGAGATCGCCAATGATGACGACTCCGGTGGGACGCTGGGGTTATCGTCCACCGACTCGGCTATTGTTAGTTTCAGCCTGCCCAGCAATGGGCAGTACCGCATTGAGGTACAGGCGTGGTTCAGCGGGTCGGGGGATGTGCGCGTCATTCTCACGCCGGGGTAGTGAGCGCGGTGATGCCCTGTGAGATGAGCGAAAGACCGAACAACAGCATAACCAGCGTGGTGGCGATGTAGATCACGCGCACCACGCGCTGGTCGAGGTAGCGCAGGCGGTCAAAGATGACCACATATCCTGTCAGGCCGAGCAGCAGCATGCCGTAGAAGCACAGCAGGAATGCCGCGCCCGTCAGCAGCGATTCACGTAGGGCGCTGACCAGCAGCGGCCCGCTGATGGTCGCCCAGAAGATGTAAGGGCCGGGGTTCAGCCAGTTCATGATGAGGCCGCGCCCCAGCGCCGAACGGCCTGCGTTCGGATTGGCTTCCAATGTAACACCCGCCCGCAGGCGCTTCACCCCGCCGTAGCTCACCCACAGCAAATACACCCCTCCTACCAGTTGAATCAGGGCGATCAGTGCGGGCGGCATTTGCCGCAGTACCACCAGCGCCAGCAGGATGATCGGCCCATCGGTAATCAGCGGCGTGAGGATGACCCAGATGGCACGCCGCCAGCCATACAGCAGTGTCACGCCGATCAGGTAGCTGGCGAACGGCCCCGGCATCGCTCCGGCAGAGAAGCCGAGGCTGAGTCCCTGCGTGATATATGCCCACATCGGCTAGACCTGCCAGCGGTCAGCCACCGCTTGCGGGAAGTGAAATTCGCCCTGTGCATCCGGCGGGTAGGCCACCACTTCGACCACTGCTTCCGGGTTGATCGTGCCGTAAATGTGCGGGAACAGTTCGTCTACGCCGGGTTCAGGCTGTCCGGTGGCGGGGTTGATGGGCGGCTCGAACAGCCAGCGGGCGGGCAGTTGGTCGCCATCAATCACCAGCAGCACGAGATCGGTGCGGCGGGTGTAGTGCTTATTGGCGACCCGCGCCACCTGTTCGGCTGTCGAGCAATGAATGAACCCCTGCGTATCCAGCGAATCGGCGCGGTACGCTCCGGCGCTCTTGCCGGCTTCCCATGCGGCGGCGGTGGTCATGTGCAGAATGTAGGTCACGGTTGTGTTTGCTCCTATGGGGCTTCTCATTCGCTGCCGAAGCGCCCGTGTTCCAGAAAGTATGCCAGTTCGCGGGAACGGCTGGCGATGAGTTGCGGCGCAATCTCACGGATGCGGGGGTTGTGCTGGTTGGCCGCCAACCAGCGGCAGGAGGCTACCTGCCGTGCTGCGATGAACGTTTCGAGATGGGCGAGGTCGGCATCCGTGAATGATCGTCCGGCAGTATACCCGTTGAGGAAAGCCCCGCGCAACGCGGAATAGCGCGGCGTGGATTTGAACTGCCACAGTGCGGGCGCGAGATCGTACAGGCGATAGCCGAACGCGCAGTCCTCAAAATCAAGGCTGCTGGTCACATCGGGTGCGAACAGCCAGTTTTTGGGGATGAAATCGGCATGAATCAGGCCTAAAGCGCGGGGCTGACCGGCGAGTGCGCTCATGGCGGCGCGGGTTTGCGCCTCGACGCGGGCGAAGATGGCCTGCTGATCGGTGCTGAACAGGATGCTGGCCGCCGCGCTGTGATAGGGCGAACGCTCTCCAAACAGTCCGTCCGCATCCAGCGTGGGGCGAGCGAAAGCGGATGGCGGGGCGAAGTCCTCCAGCGCGGCATGCAAACGAGCGAGGAGTGCCCCGGTGTGGGCGGCACAGTCCTCCGGTAGATCGTCCGGCGTGTAAGCCGCGCCTTCGCACCATGCGAACAGCGCAACGGGCAGTGGGGAGTCCAAGCCGCTGATGCGGACGAACGATAGCGGTGCGCCATCGGCAGCCTCTAGTGGCTGCGGGACGGGCAGGCCATCCGCGTGCAGGTAACGCAGCAGCGCCAATTCACTGTGGATGTGCGCGAGGGGCTTGTGACCGGGGCGGTACAGGCGCAGCGCGGCGCGGGGTTGCCCGTTTAACCGCACCGCAAAGACCGCGTTGCTCTGGTACGCCAGCAGGTCGAGCGCTGCCCCGCCGAGGCCGTACTCCGGCAGGCACGATTCGGCGACGGCTTGCAGCGCGGCAATTTGTTGTTCGTAGGGCAAATTGGAGAAGGACACCAGATAAACTCCATTACAGGCTATATCAGGCTATAATCCGGTATTGTGATTCTTTAGCGTTCTGTGAAAAGGGTGAATTGGCATGTTCGGTACGATTTCTCCCCGTTACCAGCCGTTGACTGTGGATGCAGTCCCCGCCTATGTGCGCGCTCGCCCCGAATTGGCGGCGCTTTTCCACGCGGACGAACCGCTGGAAACGATTGAGGTGGGCGACGGCAACCTGAATATGGTGTTCAAAGTGTGGGCGCAGGCCGACCCGCAGCGCACGGTGGTGCTGAAGCAGGCACTCCCGTATGTGCGCTTGGTGGGCGATAGCTGGCCGCTGCCGACGGATCGCGCCCGCATCGAGGCGCAGGCGCTGGAGATTCACGGGCGTTTAGTGCCACAGCACACGCCGAAAGTCTATTTCTACGACCCCGAAATGTACTTGATCGCCATGCAGAACCTGAACCAGCACATCATCATGCGGAAGGGGCTGATTCAGGGTGTGCGCTACCCGCAGTTTGCCGAACATATCGGGCTGTTCATGGCGCGCACGTTGAGCATGACTTCCGATCTAGTGCTGGATTACCGCGCAAAAAAGCTAGAAGTGGCACGTTTCATCAACCCGGAATTGTGCAAGATCACCGAGGATTTGATTTTCACCGAGCCATACCGTCCGCATGAGCGCAACCTGTATCACAAGGAGATTGAACCGCTGGTACTGGCGCTGCAAGGGGATGAAGGACTGCGCTGGGAAGTGGCGCAGTTGAAGGAGCAATTCATGACGCAGGCGCAGGCGCTGGTGCATGGCGATCTACACACCGGCAGCATCATGGTGAACCAGACCGAGACGGTGGTGATTGACCCGGAATTCGCGTTCTATGGGCCGATGGGGTTTGATGTGGGCGCGGTCATCGGCAACCTGCTGCTGAATTACGCCGCGCAGGAAGCCCGTATGCCTGACCCCGACCAGCGGGCGGACTTCCGGCGCTACCTGACTGACACCATCATTCACCTGTGGCAGGTGTTCGTGCGCGAGTTCCAGCCCGTGTGGGATCAGGCGGATGCGGTGAGTATGCCGAAAGCCTACCAGCGCGACTATATGCGGCGGGTGTTGCAAGATGCAGCGGGCTTCGGCGCGGCGAAGATGCTGCGCCGTGTAATCGGGTTGGCGGGCGTGGAGGATATTCGCGGCATTAGCGATGCGGCTGGCAAATCCACCGCCGCCAGCCTCGCCATGAATATCGCCACCACGTTGATGAAGGCGCGACATCACATCACCTGCGCCGAGGAGATTGTGGAGATTGCGACCAGCGCCCGCCCGACGGTGTGACGGCGGTGAACGGATGGGCGTTCTGCAATGAGCGCCCTGTTTGAACTGCGCCTGTTTTTTTATAATGTGCAGTGATGTATTTGTTGTACATATCGCGCCGTCATTTCATCAAAGGAGGCAACTGATGCACAGCACACACCTCACAACATACGTTACCGCAGGTGATGGGATGCTGGTGTTCGTATAATTCAAGTGGGTCATGTCCCCTCGTGTCCCTTCCGGGGCAACCCGGTTCGGCTCGATGAAATGGATTGTGTGAGTCGTTTGAGGTTTACCGCCTGATTTTCCCCGTCTCCCTGCCGGTCTGTAGGTAGCGTCTATTCGAGTTGTCTCCAAGTGACAACCGATAGCACGCGATTCCGCTAATTACGCTTATGTTCTGCAATCGCCAAAGGTTTATCACACATGACTGGTTTTTCCTTTCGTGTTCCTCTTCGCCTGAAGATATTTTTGTCGTATTACAAGCCGTATCGGAAACTGCTGGCAGCTGATCTGTTCTGTGCTCTGGTGGTGGCGGGGACGGCACTGCTACTGCCTTTGTGCGCCCGTTATGTGACGCAAAATGTGCTCCAGCAAAAGACGGCGGATACATTCGCGCAGATCATGATGGTGGGCGTGGTGATGCTGGCGCTGGTCGGGATTCAGGCGGTGTGCAATATGTTTGTGGACTATCGCGGTCACGGCATGGGTGCATTAATGGAAAGTGATATGCGTTCCGATCTGTTCGCCCATTGTCAAAAGCTGTCGTTCGCTTTCTACGATGAACAACGCACCGGACAGTTGATGTCGCGCATCACCAATGATCTGTTCGCAATCTCCGAACTTTGTCATCATGGCCCCGAAGATCTGACGATTGCAGTGCTGAAGTTTGCGGGCGCGTTCATCATCTTGATGACGATCAATGTGCCGTTGACGATCATCATTTTCTTGTTCATGCCGCTGATGACGGTTTATGCGCTGTACTTCAATCGTAGGATGAACACGGCGCTGATGCGTAGTCGCGCTCGTATCGGGGATGTGAATGCACAGGTGGAAGATACGCTGGCTGGAATCCGGGTTGTCAAGGCGTTCACAAATGAGGCACTTGAGCAGCAGAAATTCGTCCGCCAGAACGAACAATTTGTCGCCAGTCGTCTGGCAGGCTACAAAAGCGAGACGTTCTTCTACAACGGCATGGAAGTCTTTGTCCACCTGTTTACCATCACGGTGATTGTGCTGGGCGGCGCGGGCATTATGCTGAATGCCCTCAATCTGACGGATGTGCTCACTTTTTCGCTGTATGTCGGCAGTTTGATGGAGCCGATTCATAGAACCGTCAATCTGGCACGGTTGTATCAGGAAGGGATTACGGGATTCAACCGATTTATTGAGATTATGGAGATTGAACCCGATATTCAGGATGCGCCCCACGCAGTTGACCTGAAGCACGTTCAAGGCCATATCGAATTTCGGAACGTCAGCTTTCGCTACCGCGATGACCACGAGTGCGTGTTGAAGGAGTTGTCTATTTCGATTAGGGCGGGGGAGTATGTTGCGCTGGTGGGCAGTTCCGGGGTTGGCAAGACAACGCTATGCACCTTGATTCCACGCTTCTATGAAGTGACCGAAGGGCAAATTTTGCTTGATGGGCAGGATGTCCGGCAACTTCGCCAGCGCGCGCTGCGAAACCATATCGGGGTGGTTCAGCAGGAGACATATCTGTTTGCAGGCAGTATCGCGGATAACATTCGCTACGGGAAACCAGATGCGACGGATGATGATATTGTGGAGGCCGCCCGCCGCGCCCATGCTCATGAATTCATCATGGCGTTGCCGGAGGGGTATGCAACAGATGTTGGTCAGCGGGGTATCAAGCTCTCCGGCGGGCAGAAACAACGATTGAGCATCGCCCGTGTGTTTCTTAAAGATCCGCCCATTATCATCCTTGATGAGGCGACGAGCGCGCTGGACAACCAAAGTGAAAAGGCGGTTCAGGAGGCTATGGAGTCGCTCTTTGTCAATCGCACCGTGCTGGTCATCGCACATCGGCTCTCAACGGTTCGCCATGCACAGCGGATTCTGGTGCTGACCGAGAATGGGATTGATGAACAGGGGACCCATGATGAGCTGTTGGCGCAGAATGGCTTGTATGCGCGGCTCTATAACTTTCAACTGCGCCTCTAAACGGTTTTCGGCAACAAAAAACTCCAGTCGTTTGACTGGAGTTTTGCTGAGCGGGCGACGAGATTCGAACTCGTGACATCTTCCTTGGCAAGGAAGCATTCTACCGCTGAATTACGCCCGCATACCCCTAAACTATAGCAAGCCCCCAAACCCTTTTCAAGGGTCATTTTTCGCTCTTAGCATGGGAATTTTGAATTTGCTCCCGTAAGGCCGCCAGCGTGAATCCCGCTAAGGTGGAAACTTCGATATGCGCCCCCGGCCCATGCTCCCCGCCAATGCCCACTGTCCAGAAACCGCCCGTCAGCGCGGCCTGCAACCCCGCCTGCGAGTCCTCGAACACAGCGGCCTGCACGGGCGTGATGCCCAGTTGCTGCGCCACCCACAGGAAAATATCCGGCGCGGGTTTGTTGCGCGATACGGTCTTGCCGTCCGCCACCACATCGAACAGCGGGAGTAGTTGCAGCGCCGCCAGCACGTTGCGGGCGTTCTGGCTGGATGATCCTAACGCCACCTTCAGGCCAGCAGCACGCGCTTCGCTGATGAGGGGGACGATGCCGGGGCATACCGCGTCCGGTTTCAGGTCGCGCAGGAGTTCCACGAAAAACGAGTTTTTGCGATCCATGTACTGCTGCGCCAGTTCATCACTGATTTCCGCGCCATTCAGGAACACTTCTAGGCTGGCGCGGCGCACCAAACCCTGCATCCGGTAGTGCTGATCTTGGGTGAAGGGGACTTGGAGTTCGTCGGCTAGTTGCAGCCATGATTGGCGGTGGATTTCGGGCGTGTGGACAATCACGCCATCCAGATCAAAAATGAGTGCGTGGAGTTCCAAATTCATCTCGAAATGGTTGTTGGTTGACGGAAACCCCGCTATCATAGCACGGTATGACCCAAAAGAAACCACTCATTACCCTGTTTGTCCTGTGCATCGGCTTGCTGCTGACCGCGTGTGACCCATTAGCGCCCGCGCCCACGCCGCAGGTGATCGTGGTGACGGCTGTCCCCAGTGCCACACCGCTGCCGACAGCTACACCTGCTGCTACCAACACGCCCATCCCGACCAGTACCCCCGCGCTGGAGCCGTCGGCAACCCCGTTCCCGTGTGATGAGGAAAGCGGGCAGATTTTCCGTTTCGACAGCTTCCGCAGCACGGTGGCGGGCGAAACCCTGCGCTACCGCGTGTATGTGCCGCCCTGTTACCAGCAGGCGCAGCGCCGCTATCCGGTGGCCTTCCTGCTGCATGCTTCGGGAGAACGCGAAGACCAGTGGGAGAAGATCGGCGCGACGATTGCGCTCGATCAAGGTTTCCGGTTGAATGTGCTGCCGCCGATGATTCTGGTGATGCCCTACTTCGGCACGATTGGCAACGATAACATCTTCCCGCCCGACCCGTCTTTCGAGACGGTGCTGCTGAACGAATTTATACCCGCCGTTGACCGTGATTTCTGCACATGGAGCAACCGCGATCACCGCGCTCTGGGCGGGATTTCACGCGGCGGTTTCTGGGCGTACAGCATCGGCCTGCGCCATCCTGATTTGTTCGGCGTTCTGGGCGGCCACAGCGCCTATATGACCGAGGATTTGAGCGCCGTCCCCGCGCCGTTCAATCCGCTGGAACTGGCTCTGAACTCGTCGCTGCTGCCGGATGCTGGATTGCAACTGTATCTGGATAACGGCGCACAAGACCCGTCCGGCGTGCGGCTGCAACTGCTCTCCAGCCACCTGACCACGCGCAATATTCCGCACACCTACGTGATTAACCCCGTTGGCGACCACAATGATGAATACTGGTCGTCGCACGTTTCGGAATATCTGGCGTTTTACGGGCGTAACTGGCCGAAGGACATCACCCAACTGCCGAGTTGCCTCGAACCTAGTCCGCGCTAGAGGCTCTCCATGCTTGGCGGGCGAGGACGGATTGCGGCGTAAGACCCTGCGCCGCCTGTTCTGCTCGCCGTGCCAGCCGCAACCGCGCTTGTTCGTGAATCTCGCGGATGTGGACGACTTTCTCCTCGACAGCCACTTTGAACCATGCCGCGCCTTTTTCGGCGGTGGCATAGCTGCCGCTGCCATACGCGCCGGTGAGCGTGTCGTCCTCCCATTGGCTGGTGATGATGAGCGCCCCGCCTTCAATCCAATCCATGTAGTAGTTGGGCGTACTGATGAAATTCGGCTCGTCCACCACGCGCTCCATTTTGCACAGTTCCGGGCGCAGGTGCAGCAGATAGGCCGTTTCCAGTTCGCAGGCGTGTCCCATGCCGCCGATGGGCGACCCGCGCAGGGCTTCCAGCGCGGGCGCACCGAGATGCCCTGAGGTGTGCAGGAAGGTTGTGGCGGCAAAAACGTGATGATGCCGATCTCCGATGTATTTCACTGTGTTGTGCAGGAAGGACGAATTGCCGCCGTGACCACTCATCAGGTAGAAACGGTCTGCGCCGCGTCCGATTAGCCCATCCGCCACTTCGATCAGGAAATCCTCGAACACTCGCCCGCCGAGGTTGGTCGTCCCCGCGAAGGCGCTGTGGTACATGCTCACGCCGTAGGGCAGGGTGGGCAGCGTTTCGGCCTTGTCTGGCACGGCGGCGGCGGCGGCGCTGGCAATCGCGCCGATGATGACGGTATCGGTGTTCAGTGGCAGGTGATAGCCGTGCTGTTCGGTGTGGCCGCAGGGAATGAGGATGACGCGCTGCGGCGTGGCGGCCAGCGGTGTGAATACGGGCGGGGTGCTGCGTTCCAGCCGCAAATGGGCATATTGGGGGTCGAACAGGTCTTCCGGCCCGGCATGGATGACATACGGTTTGGTGAAGCCGACTTCGAGAAAGGTGCTGAAGATGGCCTGCACCACCCGCCGCAGCATCGGTTCACTCACCGGGGCGGCGCTGCCCTGCCAGCCGTAAGGCAGCGGGGGCAGGATGAGCAGGGTGGGCGCGTCCAGCAAGCGGGCGATGCGCTCCAGATCGTAGCCATCGCCCAGTGTGAGTATCAGCGGCAAATCACGCGGGAGGTCTGGCACTTCCGGCCACGTTAGTTCCTCGTAGCGAATGAAGGTCGTCATAGTTCCTCACGATTGCGTATACTGCTCTCATGATAATTCACATCCGAACTAGCGGAAAGTTGGGGTGTTTCCTGCGGGCGGTTCGCTTAAAATCCGAGTTTATCGGAGACGAAAGAGGACGTTGTGGATTTTTTGACACTCATTCTCAAAGGGATTGTTTTTCTGGCGGGCGCTTCGGTGGCAGGATACGCGGTGATGGCGGCGGTGCGGACGGTGGTGCTGCCGCGTGGCGATCAGGTGCGGCTGACGCGCTATGTGTTTCACAGCATCAATGCGCTGTTCCAGATGCGCGCCCGCAAAGCGCAAACCTATCTGGAGCGTGACCGCATCATGGCATTGTATGCGCCCATCAGCTTACTGTCGCTGCCGATTGCGTGGCTGATATTGATTATCATTGGCTATATGCTCATGTACGAGGCCGTAGGGGTGCAACCGCTGTATGATGCACTCAAAGTCAGTGGGTCGTCGGTGTTCACGCTCGGTTTTTTCACGGTGGACACGCTGCCGGTGACGATTCTGGAGTTCACGGAGGCCACGCTGGGGTTAGGCATCGTGGCGCTGCTGCTCTCGTATTTGCCCACCATGTACAGTGCCTTCTCACGCCGCGAAACGCTGGTGACGCTGCTCGAAGTCCGCGCCGGAGTCGCTGCCGGCGCCGCCGACGGCGCTCTGCACCTTCTCGATCGCCTGCAGCGCGCGCACTGTCGAACGCATGTGGTCGCTCACGGACTTCTGCGCCGGCGACGCGCCCTGCTGCGGCGACATCAG
>CAIVEA010000707.1 GCA_903904765.1 uncultured Chloroflexota bacterium | reverse complement strand
GAATATACGGTGCTTCCCGGCGCTCCCCCCGGCATCCTCGGCCTGATTAACCGTCATGGATATGCGGTGCCACTGCTCGATTTGCGGCAGGTGTTCGGTTTGCCTGCACTGTCCCTCACCAGCGAGTCGTTATTCATTGTGGCGCAGGGGGGTGGGGCGCAGATTGCGCTGCTGATTGATGCGGTGCAACAGGTGGAAGTGGCGAATGCGCTACAATTAAGCGATCTCCCGACTTCTGGGAAATACATTCGTGGTATCATCAACTATAAAGGTCGGCTCATCCCGTTGGTGGATATTCAGCCTTTGCTGACCGACTTCCTAACCCACCAGAATGAGGTTCGGAACTGATGTTGCCTACACGTTCAACCCGCCAAGAGCGCATCCTGATTGTGGCGAAGGATGATGAACTGCGTACCGCACTGGCCGATACTCTCGAATCGGTTGGGGGGTATACCGTCAATAAGGCGCGGAGTTTTGAACAGGCGCTCAGTGAAATTTTGCTGACCGAGTTCGATTTGATTGTGACCGAGGCCGAACTGCCCGACTTGAGCGGCATGGACTTGTTGGCGGTGGTCGGCGGTTTGCGCCCGAATGCGCGGGTGATCGTGATTGATGATGATCTTTCCGCTAAGAGCGCGGTGGCGGTGTATCGCTTGGGTGCGGTGGATTATCTGTATAAGCCCCTCAACATGACGTTTGTGGTGATGCAAATTGAACGTCAGTTAGAAGCCAAGCGCATGGACGAAGCGGCGCGTGCTGCTGCTGATCCGGCAGCCGAACCGCCACCCCCGCGCCCCAAGACCAGCCCCGAAGTGGAAGAACGCGCCAAACGCTTAGACCCGACCACCCGTCCCGCTGCGCTGGTGCTGGGGCGCAACCAGTTCAAGCGCATTAACTGGGAACTCAGCCGCTTGCTGAACCATGTGAAGGCCAATTTTGTCGGGTTGGTGGATTCCGAAGGGAACATGATCGGTGCGGCGGGGACACTGGAGGATTTCGATCTAGCGCTGCTCACGCAGGCGCTCAGCATTGACCACAACGCCCAGCTATCTCTGGCGAACATCCTCGAAGAGTCGAAATTCCACTCGACCTATTTTGAAGGTGACAGCAACGGGGTGTATATCATCGAGTTCAGCCACCCGTATACGGTGTCGCTGGCGGTGATTTGCGGAACGGATGTCAAGCCGGGCATGGTGTGGTTGTATACCAAGCGTACTGCCAGCACCATTGATGAAATCCTCAAGACGATGCCCCAGCCCAAGAGCACGCCCATCACCTGAGTTTAGGCAATACTGTTGTAGATCGTGCTAAAATCCTCATTGCCAGTGGTCACGCAGGTGGTGGCGGTCTGCGAAAGGCGCATAATCACGCCTTTCGGGATGATGCCGCGCCGGATGGGATGGTCGAGGTAGATCGCCCCGATGCCTTTCAACGGAATAATCACGACCACCCGCAAATTGCTAAAATTGGTGTTGGTGGTCGGTGCTTTGGAAGGGTCGTTCACCGCATTGTTCGTGACCAGCAGTTCACCAGAGTCCAGCGCCCGCTTGACATACTCAATACATTGAGACACATCGCTGGACTCATAATTCGTTTTTTCCATAACAGTCATGTTGAGATTAAAGGCCAGCGCCCGGTCTGCTCCGGTTTTCGCTACCGCAAACTTCATGAAATCGCTCAAGAAACCTGCGCTCATGGCATTCTCTCATCCTAGTTCGTGTATGCAATGATCTTAACCTTTCGTTACCTGAAAAAAAAGATCAGGTTCTGTGGTGTACAATCAGGCACATACTTGGACTCCCTGCGACTATCGAGGTGATGTATGACAGCTTCAATACCGACTCTGGTGATTTTAGCGGGCGGCGCGTCTTCACGCATGTGGCCGCTGCGCGAAAAATCGCTCATCCGCTTTGGGGCAGAGCCGTTGCTGGTCAGCCAACTGCGCCGTTATCAGGCCATCGGCTTCAAAGATGTGGTGCTGGTGGGAAACCCGGAAAATCAGAATGATCTGGCTTCGCTGGCGGGTAGCGTGGATGGCTTGCGCGTGCAGGTGGTGGTGCAGCCGCAGCCGATTGGCATGGGCGATGCGCTGCTGCGTGCTGAACCTGCGCTGACCGATCGCAGCGCCCCGATTTACATCAATCAGGTGCATGATGTGGTGGAAGACGCGCTGCACCGCGATATTCTGGCGGCGTATCAGGCGCAACCGCAGGCTACCTTTCTGGCGGGGGCGGAACGCGCCGACTATTTCCCCGGCGGCTATCTGATCGTGGATGGTGGCGGACGCATCAGCGGCATCATTGAGAAGCCGGGTGCGGCCAACCGTCCCAGCAACCTTGTGAACATCGTCGCCCATCTGCATGCCGAAGCCGGTGCGCTGTTCGATGCCATCCGCGCCGAATATGCCTCCGATGCGCCGGGGGATGACCACTACGAACGGGCGATGGATAAGCTGATGAAATCCCGCGAGTACCGCGTTGTCCCCTACAAAGGGCAGTGGGATGCGCTCAAATATCCTTGGCATGTGCTGGACGTGATGAACCAGTTCCTCGGTCAGATCAAGGGGCAGACTGTCGCGCCGGATGCGTTCGTCGCCAAGACAGCCGTGCTGGTGGGCGATGTGGTCATCAGTGCAGGCGCGAAAGTATTCCCCGGCGCAGCCGTTGTCGGGCCGGCCTATGTTGGGCCGGGGGCGATCATCGGCAACAATTCGCTGGTGCGGCAGTCTATGGTGCTGGATCGTTGCGAAGTGGGCTTCACCACCGAAGTCGCCCGCAGCTATGTGGCGGAACACTGCGCCATGCACGCTTGCCGTGTCCTCGATTCGGTGTTCGCGCCCTATGTCAACTTCTCGGCGGGTTGCACCACCGCCAATCTACGCATCGATCATGGGCCAGTGTTCAGCACGGTGAAGGGGCAAAAGCTGGATAGCGGACGCAATAAGTTCGGCGCGGTCATCGGCG
This sequence comes from uncultured Chloroflexota bacterium, assembly GCA_903904765.1. The sequence goes on along the minus strand of CAIVEA010000707.1, from coordinate 441 downwards.
AAAAAGCCTTCATCGGTGTGGATGTGATGACCATGCCCGGTGTGAAGATCGGCGAGAAGGCTGTGATCGGCCCCGGCACGCATGTGCATCAGGATGTGAAAGATCGCAACCGCATATACGTCAAGCAAGAACAGGTTATTGTGGAACCGGAGGAATAGGCCAATGCCCGCGATTCCTGCCAAGATTTTCAAGAAGTACGATATTCGTGGCACAGCATCCGGCGCGGCGGCTGTGGTCACGCCGGAAGTCGCCCGCCTGATCGGGCAGGCGGTGGGGACGTATGTCCAGCGCCATGAGCATCAGCATGTGCTGGTGGTTGGGCGCGATAACCGCCACTCATCGCCCGATCTGGCGGCGGCGGCGGCGGAAGGCGCTGCCCAGAGTGGCGTGCAGGTGGTGGACATCGGGCTGGTGTCGACTCCGCTGGTGTACTGGCACGCG
>CAIVEA010000706.1 GCA_903904765.1 uncultured Chloroflexota bacterium | reverse complement strand
CGTATCTACGAATCCCACTATAAAGATCAACCCGCTGTCACCATCGAATCGCCTGTGCTGCGGGCACAGTTCCTACCGCACATCGGCGCGAAAATGTGCTCGCTGGTGTACAAACCGCTGAACTATGAACTACTGGTGCAAACGGAGGGCGCTGCCTACAAACTTCAGCCCTACGACGGGGATTATGTGGCGGGGGAATGCTCCGGCTTCGATGATATGTTCCCCACGATTGATGTCTGCCACTATGAAACCTACCCTTGGGCGGGGACGCGCATTCCCGATCATGGCGAAGTGTGGAGCGTGGGCTGGGATCATCGCGTGGAAGGGGACAGCCTGTACTTCGGGCTGAACGGCGTGCGCTTCCCCTATCGCTTGGAAAAATGGGTGTCCTTCAAATCGGACTCCCTGCTGCGGATAGACTACGCGCTGACGAATCTCTCCCCGTTCGATTTTGATTTCCTGTGGTCTGCCCACACCATGATTAATCTGGAAGAAGACTCCGAACTGCTGCTGCCGCCGGATGCCAACCGGATTGTGAGCGTCTTTAGCCGGAATGGGGCGCTGGGCAATTACGGGGACGAATTTGCATGGCCGATCATCACGCAGCCCGACGGTCAGCAGCGCGACCTCGCTCACCCGCGCCCCAAATCCGCCAACAACGCCGAGAAATACTATGTGAAGGGCAGCCTGTCGCAGGGGTGGTGTGCGCTGAAATACCATCGCAGCCGTTTCGCGCTGGCGCTGTCGTTCCCTGCCGAAACGGTGCCGTATCTGGCAGTGCTGCCCAACGAAGGCGGCTGGCGCGATCTGTACAACATCTTTCTCGAACCATCCACCGCGGCCTTTGATCGGCCAGATGTTGCGCGGTTACGCAAGCAGGTTTCGACGGTCAAAGGCCGCGCTACCTACCGCTGGCATCTGAATTTCACGCTGGCGGATTCGCTCGATTTTGAGCGCGTGGATGAGGCGGGCGCACTGATCTAATCGCCCCTCATCCCCAGTCCACTTCTCCCTTAGAGCGAAGGGGCATAAGAGGATTGTACGATTCTCAAGTCCCTCGCCATGAGGGAGAGGGACTACAGGGTGAGGGTTATTCCGCGCCCCACCACAGGCTGACCGCCATGACCGCGCTGAACAGGTAGCCGATGGCCGCGATGCCCGTGTCGCCATTGATGTGCAACAGCGTGGCGCTGACCAGTACGCTGCCCGTGATAACGGCGCGGGTGGTGCGGCGGCTCTGACTTTCGAGGCGCTGAAGCTGTTTGCGGTAGGTGGGCGTGGGCGTGACCTTCATCGTCATCTCGCCGCGATCCAGCCGCGCCAGCACGCTATCGAATTGCTGCGGCACGGTCACGGTGCGGTTGATGAACATCTTGCCGACTTCGGTCAGGATTTGGGCTGGATTGCCGTTGAACAGGCTCTGGATGATGGGCAGCCCCATCACGCCGTCCAGTTCGCCGCTGGCCGCCCCTGCGCGTAAACCTTGCGCCATCATCTTCTGCACGTAAGGCTGCATCTCGTGCCAGGGATTGAAGGCCGGGTCGAGGCTGGTCGCCATGCCGCTGAGGATGCCGACGGCGCGCCCTAGATAGATGAAATCCTGCGGCACTTGAAAGGGCATGGCGTAGATCAGGTCGTTGAATTCCTGCCCCAGTTCACGCGCCTCGTTGTAGCCGACATTCTTGATGTCGGTCATGCTCAAGCCCCACACCTGATCGAAGGCCGCTTTGGTGGCCTCCTCGATGCGTTCGGTGTCCGCGTCCGGCAGCAGGAAACCCAGATCGGCATAGCTCTTGACCAGTTTTTCCGCGTCGCGGGTGACGACGGCGGTCAGGGTGTTTATCAACCCCGATGCCAGTTTGGGTGTGAGCGAACCCGTCATGCCGAAGTCTATGAAAATCAGATAAAACGGGCGGCTGTCCTTGCCCACCGGACGCGAACCGTTCTCCTGTGGCAGCGGATACACGAACAGGTTGCCGGGGTGCGGGTCGGCGTGGAAGAAGCGATCCTCGAAAATCTGTTTGAAGTAGGTGTCCATCAGTCGGCGGGCGACGGCGCGGCGGCTGATTCCGGCGGCTTCCAGCGCCTCGAAATCGGTGATCTTGATGCTGGTCACATCCTCGATGACGAGGATCGAGTCCGTCGAATGTTCGGTGTAGATGGTGGGGATGTACACACCGCCATCGTCCGCGAACATGGTCGCAAACCGCTGTGCGTTGCGGGCTTCGTGGCGGTACGACACTTCTTCCAGCAGCACGCGCCCGAACTCGTCCGCCAGCGCGTTCATATTGGCGCGGCGGTTGATGAAGCGGAAACGGTTGGCGATGCTGGCGACAATCCGCAGCGCCGCCATATCGGTATACACCACCTCGCGGATGCCGGGGCGCTGCACCTTCAGCACCACACGGTCGCCGTTATGCAGTTGACCGCGATACACCTGCCCCAACGAGGCCGCTGCAATCGGGGTATCCGCCAGCCAGCGGAAACGGTCTTCCACCGCGCCCAATTCGCGCTGAATCGCGGCGCGGATTTTGTCCTGCGGCACTGCCGGCACTTCATCCTGCAAATCGGCCAGCGCCTCGGTGATTTCGGGCGGCAGTGCATCCACGCGGGTGCTGACGAACTGCCCCAGCTTAATCATCACGCCGCCCATAGCGATGGCGAAGCCGCGAAACTGCCGCGCATAGTTCACCCAGCGTCGCGTGCTGCCTGCATCCACCGCTTCCTGCCCGATGACTTTGGGCATCAGGTAGTACCAGAACAGCACATTGATGAACAGCCGCGCCGCGAAGATGAGCGACCGGAAGAAGCGAATCTGCATTTGCAGCGAACGCCCACGCGGGGGAATCCGGTGCGGGTTTTCGTGGCGCTCCTCGGCAGGCGGCTGGACGACGTGCGGCTTGCTGCCGTTCGTGGCATGTGTGCCGTTCGCGCCGTTCGTTCCATTTGCGCCGTTGGTGCTGTGTGCGCCGTTTGGTGCGTGACCCTTCGGCGCAGGGCGCACCACGCTCACCCCGTTCACTGTTACCGCCGGACGTTCGAGCGCCGCCAGAAAGAGGCGTTCGCCCTCCGGGGAGAGCGAACGATCAAGATCATTCGGCGGGTTGAGATGCCCGTTCATTTTTGACGAATTGGATACGGAGGGCAGATTGTTCAAATCGGGCATCACCAATCTCCAAGTCCCACAGGGCATACGGCAGGACGATGTTCCGGCGGTACGGGCCGACGCGCAACGTTAGTTCGTCGCGGGAACGGTACAGGTCGAGGTCTTGCTTGTTGGCAAAGGGCAGCGGCACGACCAGCACGAATCCGCCATCCGGCGTGCTTTCGATCTGGTGCGTTTTGCCGCCGAACATTTTTTGCGCCGGATTGCTGTCGCCATAGAGCGACGTTGCCAGCTGGCGCAGCGCCTCCAGCCCGCCCACTTCATGCCCGAACAGCGGCGCTTTCATCAGCGGCAGTTCGCCGAAGGCTTCACCGATGAAGCCGATATTCTCCTGCTGGTTGGCCTTCCACATGCTGAAGTAGGGGTCGGTCACTTCCGGCGGGATGATGCGGTTGCACAGGATGGCATCGGTGGCATAGCCGTACAGGTTCAGGTAGGTGTAGGTGCGCTGCGTCTCTTTGATGACCATCTTTTCGGGGTTCACCACCAGCCGGATGCTGCTCATTTCCGGGTCGGTGAGCAGCTTACGCACCTTGTCCAGCGTGTCGAACAGGCTTTGCACCTGATTCCACGCATCATCATCGGGCATCGAGTCGTTGCGGCGCATGAGCTTGGTGAAGGGGCGAATTACCTTGCTCACGCCGCGTGTGAGCGTGAGGATGCGCTCGAACCACCAGCGTGTGACATCCGGCAGGCTGAGCAGGCGCAGCGTTTCGGCAGTCGGCGCGGCATCCACCACCAGCACATCAAACTCGTTTTCATTGACGTATTTGTTAATCCACAGCAGATGTGCGCCTTCTTCAAGGCCGGGCAGGATGGTAACTTCTTCCGCCACCACATCTTCCACACCCTGACGGCTGAACAGCGCCACCATGTAGCGTTGGAACAGCCCCCAGTATTTGTCCATCGAGTAGCGGGCATCCACTTCCTGCGCCCACAGGTTGGGGTACAACTGCACCGGCTCCGGGCCGATCTCTTTTTCGAGCGAGTCGCCCAGACTGTGCGCGGTATCGGTGCTGATGACGATAGTTTTCAAGCCCAATTCGGCGCAGCGCAGCGCAGTAGCCGCTGAAATGCTGGTCTTGCCCACGCCGCCCTTGCCGGTATGTACGATAATCCGCATGGTATTCCCTATGCTTTCCGATTGTTCGATTATACACAAACGGGGGGCAAACCCCGCTAACACTCATATACGTATTATGTGGGCGGGGGTAGCGGTGGTCGAAGGTTAAGGAACAAATG
>CAIVEA010000705.1 GCA_903904765.1 uncultured Chloroflexota bacterium | reverse complement strand
TAAAATGTGATCTCAATGCTTTCCTGTTTCACTCATTCCCGTTATGCGCTTATTTATGCAGAATGTACAAGTTGTTTTGATCTGCGGCTGTAGACGTATCTTGCGTGGTATTAGGCCGAGAGCTATTATTCGACTATGGGTTTAGCGATGGAGTCATCGTGCAACCCGGACGATGTTCAGCCGCAAACATGCGGCAGATGGGCTTTCGTCCATTCGGTCTATAAAGAATGAAAGGATTCTATAGAGCATGAAGTACGGTAAATTTGTCTTCCTGATGCTGGTCGCGCTGCTGGCGCTCGGTGTCGGATCGGTTATGGCGCAGGATGCCGTCGCCCCGCAGGCGCTGGTGATCTGGAGCCAGGATGGCGATGCCAACAACGCCGTTCTCGCTGAGCAGTTCAACAAGTGGGCGGAAGCCGTCTCGCCGGGTTCGACCCTCGAAATCGTCCAAAAGGAAACCGAAGTTCTGCGTACTGACCTGCTGGCCGCTGGCCTCGCCGGTTCGGGTCTGCCGGACATGGTACTCGGCCCGAACGATGCCATCGGCGTGTTCGTGGATGCCGGCATTGTGCAGCCGCTGGATGAACTGTTCGATATTTCGCAATACCCCTTCAACATTGGCGCGGCGCAGATTGGTGGCGCGACCTATGGTGTGCCGACCAACGCCGGCAACCATCTGATGCTGATGGTCAACAAGAGCCTCGTCCCCACTGTTCCTGACACTTGGGAAGAACTGGTTGCGGCGGCTAAGGCTGTGACCGAAGCCAACCCCGAAGTTCAGGGCTTTGCTTATAACCTGAACGAAACGTTCTGGTTCCTGCCCTTCGTTCATGGCTTCGGCGGCAGCGTGTATGATGCCGATGGCAACATGGTTCTGGATTCGCAGGCCTTCGTGGATGCTTTCCAGTTCGTTCAGGATCTGAAGTTCAAGGATCAGGCTGTTCCCGAGGAATGCGATTACAACTGCGCCAACGACCTGTTCAAGGCCGGCAGCGTGGCGATGATTATCAATGGCGACTGGGCCATTGGCGAATATCTGGACACCGAAAAGTCGCCGGCTCTCGGCCCCGACAATCTGGTTCTGGCTCCGTGGCCGAAGCTGCCCAATGGCGAACGTCCGAAGCCCTTCACCGCTGGTAAGTTCATCAGCATTCCGGTGGGCGTGGAAGGCGAAAAGCTGGCCGCCGTGCAGTCGTTCGTCACTTGGTTGACCACTGACCCGGATGCCGTCACCGCTTATGCGCTGGGCACCAGCCGTCTGCCTGCCATTGCGGCTGTAACAGCTGAAGACCCGATCCTCGCAGAATCGGCTGCTGCGCTGGCGACCGGCGTAGGTATGCCCGCCGACGCGACCCTGCGCTGCATGTGGGACAGTGTGAAGCCGAACCTCGAAGGTGTCATGAGCAACTCGATGACCCCGGCGGATGCGGCTGCGGAATCGCAGATTGCGGCTGAGGATTGCCTCGCTGGCTAGAGCCTTTCTGTGATCTGAAGTGATGCAATTAGGTGGGGCGATTTCGCCCCACCTTGCTTTTAGGAGATCGGCTTATGCAGGAATTTAGCGGCTTATCCCTACAAAGTGTTCTGGACACACTGGGGCTGATCGTACCTTTGATCGTCGCCATTGTGGTAGGAACGCTGATTTTTCAATTTTTGTTGTATCGCTTGTTGAATGATGTGGTGAAAACGCCGCACGCGCTGCCGTATACGCTGCTGGCTCCGGCGTTGATTGCTCTTTTGATTTTTATGGTGTATCCGCTGCTGTATAACGTGTTGCTGTCTTTCTCGAACTTAAAGCGCGATACGTTTAACTGCTACAGTCCGATTGCGACCGGCGTTTGTAAGCTGGATCATCTCTATGGTTTCGACTACGCAGCCAAAAATTTTACGGATGTGTTCTTCCGGGTGAAGGATGGCGAAATCGTAGGGTGGGGGCGTTTGCTGCGTACTGCTGACTCGACTTTCCCGGTCTTGTTGGGGCGCACCATTCTGTGGACGGGAATCAATGTGATTTTCCACTTTTCAATTGGCCTAGCCCTTGCGCTCATCATGAACCAGAAAATCCGGTTCAAGGGCATTTACCGGTCGTTCATCATCATTCCTTGGGCGATCCCCGGTATCATCGTGGCTTTGACGTGGAAGCAGGAATTTCACGCGCAATACGGCTTTGTCAACAACTTGATCGAGGCGCTGGGCGGGCAGGCCATTAGCTGGTTGCGCGACCCGATTCCGGCCTTTGCCGCCGTGACCTTCGTGAATATCTGGCTGGGCGTGCCATTCTACATGGTGATGCTGCTCGGCGGCTTGCAAAGCATTTCGCCGGACTACTACGAAGCAGCGCAGATGGACGGCGCGAACGCATGGCAACGTTTCCGTGCCATCACTATTCCGCTGCTGCGGCCAATTCTAATCCCGGCGATCACGCTGGATGTCATCTGGACGTTCAATAAAGCGGATTTGATTGTGGCGATGACGGGCGGCGGCCCGCAGGAGTCCACGAACATTCTGGTGACGGCCATTTACAATGCTGCGTTCGGGTCGGCTGCGACCACTGAACTCGGTTTTGCATCGGCCTTTTCCATTATCGTGTTCTTCATCCTGTTCATCTTCGCGGTGGTCTGGATTACGACCAGCGGCGGTCTGAAGGAGATTTACGACCGATGACAACCCTGACTAAAGCTTCTGGTGCAGCGCGTGGGGAAACCAACTGGTCGCAAATCCGCATGGTTGTTGGTGCGGGGCTGGCGGCACTTGGCCTCATCCTGACCGTGCTGGACAGCATGAATATCGGCTGGATTAT
>CAIVEA010000704.1 GCA_903904765.1 uncultured Chloroflexota bacterium | reverse complement strand
GTGAGGTTCTTAAAAAACCTACCCTTGAAAGCCCCCAACCCCTCTCCCAACCGCTGAGTACAGCTAGGAGAGGGGGGAATACATTGCTTTTCGTAGGCGCTGTGTCCCTACGAATGCCTGTTTTTGTCTTACTCCCTTCGCCCTGAGGGAGAAGGGTCGGGGATGAGGGTTCTCTCCCTCTTACTCGTGCAATGTGAGCAGGTAGGCGATGATGTCGTTGATTTGCTGCTCGCTAAAAATCTGGCTGTAGATTTGCGGCATGAGCAGGTCGGGGAAGCCGGGGACGACATAATCGCTGGGGTGCAGGATAGACGTGCGGATATAGGCGATTACCTCCTCCATCGTCTTGACCGGGGCGGGCGTTCCGGTGGGCATTGGCATGGTCATGGCCGCATCGCCGCCGTGCTGGTGCTGTGAGGGGTCGTGGGTGGGGTTGGCGACGTTCACCAGACCGGGGCCGATCAGCGCATCCGACGAGTCCACGCGGTGGCAGGTGGCGCAGGCGAATCCGGTTTGCGGCTGAATCGTGTTGAACAGCACCTGCCCGTTATCGGGGTTGCCCAGTTGCATCGCCAGTTCCATGTGCGCTTCAGTGCTGTGCTGGTCGTGCGCGTCGGCGGCGTGGTCATGGCCGTCCGCTTCGGGCGCGACGAAACCGCAGCTGGCCGCGAAACTCTGGTAGGTCAGCCCCACGTTGTACACCATCAGCAGCGCCGCGTCCGGGTCGGCTGCATAGGCCTGCGCGAAGGCCGAGAGCGCGTTGGCATACGCCTGCTGCTGAAGCACGAACGTCTCGATATTACAGGCGGGTTCGGGATGGTCAGTGTGGGTCGAACCCATGTCCATTTGCCCCATGCCGCCGTCTGCGGGCGTGGCGGTGGCTTGTTGCGCGAGGGCAGGTTGGGCGGTCAGCGCCAAGCTCAAGGCCAGCAGCAGCGAGACGACTGCGAGAGCGCCAAGTCGGAATTTCATGGGCAGGGTACTCCTCGATGATGGTGTAGCGAATGCAGACCGCATCCATCTTATAGCGCGTCCCCACCCCGCAACACCGCCATTTGGCCTATTTTGTGCGCCCCTTTATCCAGTGCGTAAATCTTTATGCGCGGTATAATACCCACACACTCAAATGATGTTCAGCCCCGGACAATAGTTTTTCATGGCGAAAATATTCATCTCCTACAGCCGTGTTGATCTGGCATTTGTCGAGCAGCTTTACAGGCGGTTGCAGCAGATGCGCCCCACCGCCACCATCTGGTACGACAAAGCGCCGCACGGCTTGCTGGGGGGCGATAACTGGTGGGAAACGATTCTGGATTCGATCGCTGCTGGCGATGTGTTCATCTATGTGCTTTCAAACGAGAGTGTGCAGTCCAAATACTGTCAGGCCGAATTTCAGGAAGCCCGCCGTTTGCGGAAGCGCATTATCACCATACAGGCGCGTGACCGCACCAAACTTTCCGGCGAACTGGCGGATATTCAGTATGTGGATATGAAGAACGGGGTGGATGACCCGGATGCGCTCGCCAGCCTGAGCGGGGCGCTGGAACGCCAGTTGGGGCTGGCGAGACGTTCG
>CAIVEA010000703.1 GCA_903904765.1 uncultured Chloroflexota bacterium | reverse complement strand
TGAAATAACGTGCTACCGCGAACGTGGTCGCCGTCTCCATCTCGACAGACAGAATGCCCGCCTGATGCCAGGCTTCCATCATCTGGGGTGTCTCAGTAAACAAGGATGACCAAGTCACATGCGTCCCGCGATATAGGGTGTGATTCCGGGCGCGCAACAGCGTTTCCGCACGCTCAATCCATTCGCGTGACCCCAGTACCGCATCATGAGCGCCATACATCTCGGCGACCCCTTCGCGGCAGAAAGCCACTTCTGGCAAGATGATGTCACCCGGCGCGAGGTACGATTGCAGCCCCCCGCACGTTCCGATCTGCACGGCTAGTTTCGTTCCCAGCACGCCGAACAGGTGAATGATCTCAACCGTCCGTGCCGCACCATAAGCACAGCAAAAAGCAACCTTCTTATCATGCCAGCGCCCCCAGAATATGTCCGGGAATTCCAGTTCACGTACATCCGTCAGATAGCCCAGTCGCCAGTCGGTGCGCTGCTGCCGCCACCAACTACCTTCCACGATCACCACGTCAGGAACATCTTCCGGCACGAGTTTCATGGCCGCCAGCCATTCTTCGGCGGGAATTTCCTTGATCGAACGAAAATCTGCCATGCCGTTTCTCTCTTTGTACTAGGGAGCTTTTTCCAGCTTGGTGAATAGATCGCGGAAAATGGAATCACGGTCAATCCCGAACGCCTCGCGCATCCAATGGGCATTGCGCTGCGGTGCCCAGTACAAATCATCGGTCAGATGCGGTGCGCGTACCAGTTGTGAAGGAACCCATTCGGGCTGCAACAACCACGCGATGTCAATTAGATCCCAGATAACCCATGTACGTGCGTAATGATCGTTGATGCCAAACATCGGATGAATCGGGTTATGGGTATACAGGTGGTACAGGTAATCCCCGATTTTGCCTTTGCCGCGCACATAAGTTTCCATATCCGCCAGCGAGAGCTTGAGTTGTTCGCCCACATAGTAACCGGGCAAGAACACCAGCGGCACGCCGCAGTCATATAACAACTGCGAGGCGGGAATATCCTGCACCAGATTGAGCGATGGCTCATGCGAAAGGTTAACAAACGACGGATAAGTCGAAGTCCACAGCACCACAATGCGCGAGGCGATTTCCGGTGCCAGCAGCAACGCCGAGGCGATATTTGTCACACAGCCAATCGCGGCGATATAGAGAGGGCGATCATCCTGTGCAAGCGCCCGTTCGATAATGAATTCGGCAGCCTCGCTGCGGATCGGTTTCTCTAGCGAGGGCAAATAACCCGGCGAACCCCGGAACACTTTGCCTGCCGGATTTTCATCCAGCAAACCAAACACCTTCTGAATTTCCTGATAGCTCAATTCCATGCCTTCGTCAGGATTCACAAAGCGTATATTACGCGGGTCAGTTCCGATTTGAAGATGGTTCAAAGCAAAACGGCGCATGGGCAGCAATTCAGAAGGTAGCACTGCGTCACGGTTCTGCTTGAGCAAATCATAGGCAGCAATCATCGGTTCGCGGTGATGCCGGAAGGAATACGGTTCTGCACATACGCCTTCCAACGACAGGCGATCTTGCGACAACAGCGCCCATGCCAGTGTGAACTGATCGTCAATTTCATTATGGGTATCGGTGTCAATAATGAGCCGGATTGACCCCGTAGCCGGTTCAAGCATCCGGCGCATCGCCTCATCAGAAAGTTGTGGAAACTGCGGCATGGCTATTTCATCCCTTTTGGTATCACAACAATGCACCTAAATCGTCCATATTTTTCGACAACTGCCGGTAATCAGCCTGTATCAGTTCAGTCAAGCGGCGTGCGTAATCGCGTATATCAGGTTCTGGATTGCTATCTAGGACGGGTTGAATCCATTCGCTAGGAATGGCTTCTGCGCCATGAAATGCGCCCGCCAGCGCCCCGACTACACTGGCATAACTGTCTTTGTCGCGCCCATACATCACCGCGCCGATAACGGATTGGCGGAAATCCCCTTCCGCCGCCACAAACATCGCCAGCGCCACCACTAACGTATGGATCGACTCTGAAAACAGATGCCCCCATTCCAGCAGATTCATCAACGGTTCGCGTATCGCAAACACATCCCGTTCGCGCCGTGCAATCACCAGTGCCTCATCCAGAAATTTCAAATTGGGGTCATAGCGCCAAGGAGTTGTGTGCCAGTGGTCGCCCTCACGGCGGCGTGCGAAGCGCACATGCGCCGCCCGCGCCGATTCGATCACGCTGTCTACACTCGATGCAGGACGCATAGCTTCCGCAATGGCTGCCACCAGCATAGCGGCAGCCGTCTTGGCATGTCCATCGGTGAAGAACGCCAGATCAAAACCAAGTTGATAAGCCTCATCCGGTCGGCACGCGCAAATCAAGCCCAACGGCGAGTTCGCCATGATCGCGCCGTTGGTCGGTTCGCCACTGAAGATGACTTTATCCCGCCCCCAGATCGCTTTGAGGTAATATTCTTCCACAAAGCCCTGATGCAGGTCATCGGGAGCATGGTGATAAGCCGTCGCCAGCACATGCGCCACATCACCGGTACGTGGTTGGCCACCCGCATGAAAGATCGCCTGACAAAGCAGATGTTTCAGCCGTGTATCATCGGTGTAAACGCCGGGAGCATTGCGGAATTGCCCGTGATGACTGGGCTCACGGTCATAAGGCACAAAATGATCGAGATTCCCGTAGGCTTGGCGAATTCTCTCGGTTGTCCACAATTCCACTGGGCCACCTAGCGCATCGCCAATTGCGCCACCGAGCAAGCAACCATAGACCTTCTGGAACAGTCTTGAGGCATTCATGGAGTGGCCACCATCTGAATAACAGTTACTTTGCTGGCAACAGCCATAAGCGGGAAGCGGGAAGTTCTATCTGAATCATCTCCCCTACTTTTGCCTGAAAATCGGCATCACTATGCACCAACCATGTATGCCCGCCCACATCCAGTTGCAGCTGGGTATGCGTCCCCATATAAACCACCAGCAGCACTTTAGCTTGAATGCAATTCGGGCTGTTCGCTTCTGGATTCAGCCGAACATCTTCCGGGCGCACGGTGACTAGCACCTGCCCAT
>CAIVEA010000702.1 GCA_903904765.1 uncultured Chloroflexota bacterium | reverse complement strand
TGAAATCGGCGGTGGTGGCGTTGCCATATTGGTAACGGTCATAGTAGGCGCGGAGGATGGCGAAGAAGGTTTCGTCGCCCACCGTCAACCGAAGCGCGTGCAGGGTGAGCGCCCCGCGCAGATAGACACCCCCGTTGAAAAGGTCGTTCGGAGGCGGGTTGCCGGGGGGCACGAAACTGGAACGTCCCCGGATGATGCTCTGGTAGCCATCAATTTCTGCTTCCAGCGCGTCTTTGCCGTTGTGATGTTCTTCCCACAACAATTCGGCATAGGTGGCGAAACCTTCGTTCAGCCAGATGTCTTTCCATTCGGATAGGCTCACGCTGTCCCCGAACCACTGATGCGCCAGTTCGTGGGCGATCACGGTTTGCGACATGTCCGAAAGGTGTGCCATATCGCGCCCGAATAGCGAGAGGGTTTGTGTTTCCAGTGCGAACGGAATGTCCGCGCCAGAGAGGACGGCCCCGTAGGCTTCAAACGGGTACGCGCCGAACACGCTACTGAAATAGGCGATGATGTCCCCGGTCAGCGCGAAGGAGTCTTCGGCATCCGCTGCACAACACACATCGAAGTAGTTGCGGATGGGTGTGCCGTCAGGTGCTTGCAAGTTCTGTATCACAAAATGACCGATGTTGATGGCGGCGAGGTAGCTGGCTTGCGGATTGCGGGTTTGCCACAGGTGAGTGCGCGTGCCGTCCGGGTTGTCGGTGATGGATTGCAGTAGCCCGTTGGCGGCGACATCATATTCCGCCGGAACGGTGATACGGAAGGTGTAGGTGGCCTTATCCAGAGGGTGATCGTTGGCGGGGAACCACAGCGCCGCGCCGTCCGGTTCGCTGGCGATGTGAACGCCCGCGCTGGTCATGTACCAACCGCGCCCGAAGGCATCATAGGTGCTATCCACCCCTTCGCCCGGAACGCCTTCGTAGCGCACCGTGACCCGGAAATCCGTCTCCGTTGTTAGTGGCGAGGCGGGCTTGATGACCAGTTCGCGCCCTTCGCGGCGGGTGGTGGCTGGTTGGTCGTTGACCTGCACATCGAGCAAGTTCAGTCCGGCGAAATCGAGGTTGAAACGCGATAGGTCTTGCAGCGCTCGTGCGTCGAGTGTGGCTAGCCCAGTAATGTGGTTGGTGGTATTGTCCCATGTGATATCCAGCGCGTAGTGCTGCACATCATAGCCGCTGTTGCCGAGCGTGGGGAAGTAATCATCACCGAGTCCTGCCGCGCCCACCGTTGTTTCACCCTCCTGTGCTTGAAGAGGGATGATGGGGAGGATCGCCAGCCAGAGCAGCAGGAAGAAGTAGCGCATGAGTGGAATCCTGTTGACCGATCACGCCTGTCTATTGTACATGATACAGAGGACAGGCGGGGGCGGTGTACTGTTGCTTTGCAGAGTGTGCCGAGTAGAATGAGCGATAGGAGCAAGAGGGCTGTTTATGCGCGTACAGCGGGTTCAGCGACAATCTACGACCTTCGGCTGGTGCGGTTGTCTGGCATTCACGGCGGCTGCGGCGCTGGTGGTGGGCATGGCGGTGGTGTTGATCGTCGTCCCGCGCCTGCCGGAGTTGGCGTTGCGGGCGGCGGGCTTTACGCAGATGGGCAGTACCAGTAACGTGTTCACCAACCGTCCCGTCCAACCGTCGGTGACGCTCAACAATACGGTGACGGTGCCAGATGCCCGTTTGAATCTGGGGTCGCTGGGCGAACAATCGGTGAGTGCGGTGGGCGCGAATGCAGTGGTGGGCGAGAGCAGCATTGGGCGGGCTGCTGCTGTGACGCTGACCGAGGCGAATCTGATGGATTTGTGCCGCCAGCGCAGCGCGATTTGCGCGGGCGGGAACGGGCAGTACCGGAATGCGCGGATTGACCTGCGTCCGGGCGGGGCGGTGATTTACGGTGACATCTACATCCCCGATATTGGTCTGTGGCAATCGTTAGGCGTGGTGGCACAGGTGGATGCCAGTGGTCGCCAGATACAGGTGCTGGGTGTGGAAGTGGGCGGACAATTGTACAGCCTGCCTGCTGGGACGATCACCAAACGGGTGAACGATCTGGTCACGCAGGTGAACACGGCGCTGATGCAGTTTTCGCTGGATACGGGCGGCGGGCAGTACGGGTTGTTCACGTTGGAAGTGACGGACGATGCGCTGACGGTGGTGCTGCACTGATGGGCGGTTTGGCGCAGATGAAATGGGATGCGGTGCGTGCTGAAATGCGCGAAATCATGATCGGCGCGGCACTGGCGCAGCGGACGCTAACCTATGCCGAGTTGTGCGCGGCGGTGCGGAGCGCCCATTTACATTATCATTCGCCGCTGCTGACGCGCTTGCTGGTGGAGATCGGCACGGCGGAGTCTGAAGCGGGCAGGCCGATGCTGCCAGCGGTGGTGGTGACGAAGCAGACTGGAATGCCCGGTGCGGGGTTTTTTCTGCGTGAGAATGATGAACCGATTGAGAATCCCGATGTCTACTGGCGGGATGCGTTGGAACAGGTCTACAGCTACTGGAGCGAACACGACACATGAAAATTCTGGTGACAGGTGCAGCCGGACGGTTGGGCGGACGGCTTTTGCACGTCCTTTCTGAACGCGGTCATGCGGTGTTCGGCGCAGATGTGGTGGGCGAAGGTGTCCTGCGGGTTGACCTGACCGATTTTGCTGCGACCCGCGCACTGGTGCGGGACATTCAGCCGGACTTGGTGTTGCATCCAGCGGCGTGGACGGATGTGGATGGTTGCGCCCGCGATCCGCATAAGGCGATTGTGGTGAACGGATTCGGTACGCAGCATGTCGGGCTGGCGGCGGCTGAGGTGGGCGCGGCAGTGCTGTATGTGAGCAGCAACGAGGTGTTCGACGGGCTGCGTGCCGACCCTTATCGCGAATATGATGTGCCGAACCCCGGCAATCCGTATGCCTATAGCAAATGGGTGGGCGAACGGGCGCTGATGGCGATTAACCCGCGCCACTATATTGTGCGGACGGCGTGGTTGTTCGCGCATGGTGGCAAGAACTTTATACAGGCGGTGCTGGGCGCGGCACAGGCGGGCAAACCGCTGCGTGTGGTCACGGATGAAGTAGCGAACCCGACCTACAATGAGGATTTGGCGGTGGCGCTGGCGGCGCTGATCGAAACCGGACGCTACGGAATCTATCATCTGACGAATGAGGGCGCGTGTTCGCGCTGGGCGTTCGCTCGCTATTTCCTCAATCGGGCGGGGTATGCCGATACGCCGTTAGAGCCGATTGTGGTGCGCCAGTACGGGCGGCCTTCTGTTCCGCCGCGCTATAGCAGTCTAGAGAATATGGCGGGGGCGCTGGTGGGTATCCGGTTGCGGCACTGGCAAGCAGCGGTGGATGATTTCTTGCAGCGGGAAGGATTGCTGCGCGTATGACCCCGACTCGTCCTACGGTATCGGTCATCATCCCAAACTGGAACGGTGGCAAATTCTTGCCCGTATGCCTCGATGCGCTGGCGCGGCAAACCTATCCCGCCATCGAAGTGATTGTGGCGGATAACGCCTCGGCGGACGGCTCACAGGAACTGTTGCGGACGCGCTATGCGTGGGTGCGGTTGGTGGAACTGCCAGAAAACCGGGGGTTCACTGGCGCATGTAACGCGGGGATTCAGGTTGCTACGGGCGCATATATCGCGCTGCTCAACAACGATACTGAGGTGGATGCGGGGTGGGCTGCGGCGCTGGTGGATGCCTTCGAGCGCCATCCCGAAGCGGGGATTATTGCCAGCAAAATGCTGCTGTTTGACCGCCGCGACCATATTCATACGGCGGGTGACTATTTCACGGTGGACGGGCGGGCGGGCAACCGGGGCGTGTGGCAGCAGGATTCCGGACAGTTTGACCATGAGGAATTTGTGTTCAGCGCGTGTGGCGGGTCATCGGTCTATCGTAAAACGGTGCTAGACGAAATCGGCCTGCTGGATGACGACTTTTTCTTCTCACTGGAAGATGTTGATCTGGCGTGGCGGGCGCAGCACCGGGGCTGGCGCTGTCTTTACACGCCCCAAGCCATCGTGTACCATCATCTTTCGGCTACAGGCGGCGGTGTGACTGCCAGTTACTATGACGGGCGCAACCTGATCTGGTTGCTGGTGAAGAATTATCCTACCGATCTGTTCCGCAAATACGGATTTCAGATTTTACGGGCGCAAGGCCGGTTGGCGTGGGAAGCGATGCGGGCGTGGCGCGGTGCGGCTGCCCGTGCTAGGCTGCGCGGGATGCTGGCGGCAGTTTGGGGACTGCCCCGGATGTGGCGCAAGCGATGGGCGATTCAGAACACGCGCCGCACCTCCAGCGATGCGTTGGAAAAGCTTTTGTGGCCGCCCCAAGTGTGAGCAAGTATCCGCGTCTTGCAGAAAGACCGAGGCACGAATTGGCTGACCAGAACCCTCTGCTATCCATCATCATTCCGGCTCATAACGAAGAAATGCGCTTACCGCCCTCGCTGGCGAAGATTGATGCGTTCCTCAAAACACAGTCATACAGCTATGAAGTGATTGTGGTCGAGAACGGCAGCGTAGACCGCACGGTGGAAGTGTGTCAGGCGTTCGCGGCGGATCACTCGTATTTGCGCGTGATCGAGGCGGCGGTGCGTGGCAAGGGACTGGCGGTGAAGGTGGGGATGCTGGAAGCAAAAGGCGATTATCGCTTCATCTGCGATGCCGACCTTTCGATGGCGATTGAGGATATTGTGCAGTTCCTGCCGCCGCATGTGGAGGGCTATGACATCATTATCGCCAGCCGCGAAGGGGAAGGGGCGAATCGGGTGGGCGAACCTTGGCACCGTCATTTGATCGGGCGCATCAACAACCTCATCATCAAGATCACGGCGGTGCGCGGTTTCGAGGATACTCAGTGCGGCTTCAAGATGTTTCATCGGCACGCAGCCGACGATTTGTTTGATGTGCAGCAGATGATTGGCATTGGCTTCGATATTGAACTGCTGTTCATCGCCCGGAAGCGCGGCTACCGTGTGAAACAAGTCCCGATCACATGGTATTTTGATGCGGATAGCCGGATGCGCTTGGTGGGCGATTCGCTCAATCTGCTGCTCGAAATCTGGCAAATCCGGCGAAACTGGCTGCGAGGCATCTATGCCCCGAAATCCAAAACCGACTCCCACCGCCAGCCTGCATCTTGAGCAGGCACGCTGGGAGGCAGGCTCTCGCTATGTGGTTGGCCTAGACGAAGCGGGACGCGGCACATGGGCTGGCCCGGTGGTGGCGGCGGCGGTGTGTTTGCCGCCTCACCCGACCGAACTTCCACATCTCCTCGAAGGTGTAATGGATAGCAAACAGGTGCGGCCTGCGTTGCGCGAACGCTTGGTGGCACACATTCGCACGGCGGCGCTGGCTTGCGGCGTGGGCAGCGCCAGCAGCACAGAAATTGATGCGTTCGGCATCGTCCCTGCCACGCGGCTCGCTATGCAGCGGGCGCTGATCGAAGCGGGCGTGCAACCGGATTTTCTGTTGCTGGACGCGATGCGCTGGCCAGAGATGGCGCATGTGCCGCAACAGAGCATCATCCGGGGGGATTCGCTCTCGTTGAGCATCGCGGCGGCCAGCATCCTCGCCAAAGTGTGGCGTGACGCATATATGCGCGAGATGGACGCGCTGTATCCACAGTACGGCTTCGCGGCGCACAAGGGCTACGGCACAGCCGCGCACAGCACCGCGCTGGAGCAGCATGGCGCATGTCCGATACACCGACTGTCGTTCGCGCCGCTGCAACGGTTGTTGCAGATGACTCTCGAACCTAAAAAGGATGGTTGAGCCAGTGAAACTCGCAAGA
>CAIVEA010000701.1 GCA_903904765.1 uncultured Chloroflexota bacterium | reverse complement strand
GACCGGAAGCGGCGTAATCGGGCGGGAAGGCTAGGCCGAGCAAACCCTGTTCAGTATAGCTTCCCAGAAATACGCCTGCGGGTAGGAGTTCGCCGATGTCCAGAAAAGGAGTAGGTTCGGTGCGGCCATCCGGTTGAACCACGAAGATTAAACCCTGTTGTTCCACTACCATGACGCGACCACTACCGTCAGGGGGGGCGCTGGCAGCGAGAGGACTGTCAAAATCATCAGCAACGAGCGTCCATGTGTACTGGGTTGCGTCCGGCGCGGCATCACGCCACAGAGTCGGCGGCGTGGTAGGAACGGGAGTGACGACGGTTGTGGTGGCGGAGTCTGGCAGGATAGTGAGCTGCCCGGCAAGGAGCAGCGCGATGCCCCCGCAAATCATGGCGACGAGTACAAGGATGAGTAGAACGATTCCGACGGCGGCGGCTACTGCAATCCCGCTGCTTGTATTCTCATTGTCTGACATAATCCAAGTATCCTCATGCGCGTTCGTGAAATGTGGAACGATCATAGCATTGAAGGCCTTTCAGCGGCAAGGTATCATCATTCCAGTGCTGTCGCCGATGAAGGGTGCAAGCCCTTTCGAGGAAGGTGAACGAGTATGAAAACGCTGCGTTACTGGGCGTGTGTGGGGTTATGTTTGGTGTTGGGTGCGTGTGCGAGCCAGTCGACTAAAATGGTTGAGCAGCCTACCGCAACGGTGGTGCAAGAGACTGTGAAACGAATCGCTACGAATGCGGATTGGATTCCCGTGGAGCAGACATTTGACGGGGTTGTGATGGTTCAAGTTCCGCCGGGGTGTTTCAATATGGGCAACGACGGTGGCCGCCGCGATGAAAAGCCCGTTACCCAGATTTGTGTGGATAAGATGTTCTGGATTGATAAAACGGAAGTCACGAATTTGGCCTATGGGTCGGCGGGTGCGTTTGCGGGTGACTTACGCCCCCGCGAGAATCTGACATGGACGGAAGCCCGCGATTTCTGTGCGGCACGTTCGGCGCGGTTGCCTTCGGAGGCCGAGTGGGAATATGCAGCACGGGGGCCGGATAGTCTATATTACCCTTGGGGTAATGAGATGATCGAGGATAATCTGGTCTTTGAGAAGAACAGTGGTAATCAGACGGCGGATGTAGGCAGCAAACCTGCGGGTATCTCGTGGGTCGGCGCGTTGGATATGGCGGGTAATGTTTGGGAGTGGACGAACAGCATTTATGCGCCCTATCCGTATGATGCACAGGATGGTCGCGAAGACAGCACGAATGCCACCGCGCAACGGGTGTACCGGGGTGGCGTGGGCAGCTATATTGATTTTGCGGCCAGCAGCGCCGCTCGCTTTCGTGATAAAGTGGACAGCCGTAGCTGGTTTGTGGGTTTCCGCTGTGTACAGGACGAGTCCGCTGGGGGATAAAAGCAGCTATGCGTTCACGCACGATTCAATGGGTCTGGGTGTTGCTAGCGGTAGGCGCAGTGGTCTTAGGAGTATTGGCGCTATCTGCGACACCGATTACGACGGAGACGATTGGCGCTATTGCGTGGGTGTTTCCGGCGGTCGGGTTTGTGCTGGTGGTGACGGCGCTCACGCTGGTTGCTCCACAACGCCTTCAACGACTGCGGCGGGTGTTGGCATGGGGGCGTGTACACCCCATAGGCTACTGGTTACTCGTGCTGGTGTACTGTGTGTATTTGCTCGGTCATTGGATATGGCATGAACAACCGACCAATGGGCGTTTGCTGACTCCTGTCGAGTTGTGTTTCCTATGTTGTTTCGTATGGGGACTGCTGTTTCTGCTGCTGTTTGATCTGGATACGGAGGGGGCGCGGGCTTACGGGCGCGGTGTGGCACAGAGTAAGCTCTCCGGCCTGATGCTGATGCTGACCACCGCAATATTGATCTTCGGTTGCGCGGAAGCTTATCTACGCATTTTCTATATCACGACGGATGCGTATGGCTTCACGGCGATGAATTATCACTGGTATAAGAATTTCTACTGGGGGCATGAAAATTCGCTTGGCTATCGAGATCACGAGCCTAAGGTGAGCGAGGATGGTTCCCCTCTGAAAACGGTGGCGATTGTGGGCGATTCGTTCGCCGCTGGTCATGGAATTGACAATATAGATGAGACATTCCCGCAACTGCTGGAGCAAAAACTGGGGGCGGGATGGGATGTGAATCTGGTCGCACAGTCGGGGTGGGATAGTGATGTGGAGACGGCGTGGCTGAACAGCTATGCGGAGAACATGAAACATGCTCCGCAGGTTGTGGTGCTGTCATACTATTTGAACGATATTGACTATCTGCTCACCGATACCGCCACGAACCCGGATGCAGTATTCACGTTCCCGGAGAATCCGACGCTATACTGGTTCGTGCTGAATTTCTTCGTCCCGAATTACATCTACTACAATTTGCTTCAATTCACTTCGCCCGTTCGGAACACGAACTTCACGGATCGCTTGATTCGTGCTCATCTGGATGATGCAATCTGGAGTCAGCAAGAGGCGAATCTGCAACTGATTGCGGATTGGACACATGAGCATGAGTCGAAGTTGGTAGTACTACTGTGGCCTCAACTGGCGGCAATCCCTCAGTCGAAGCCGGCGCTAGACCGTGTTCGTCAGTTTTTCGAGGGTCAGGGGGCATCGATTGTGGATATGAGTGATTGGCTGAATGGTCACTCGACATCCGAGTTAATTCTGAATCGGTTCGATTCGCATCCCAGCCGATTGTCGAACGCGATTGCTGCCGAGGGGCTGTATCAAGCGATTGCAGAACAAAAACAATGAGGGATGCGAAAATGGCTATACCTTCAGTGGATTTCATGGCAGCTTTACGGTTTACAAGCGATGAGTTGGCTCTGAACCGGGGCGGTGAATTATCGGCTTCGCAGAATCAGTATTACGCAAATCTGCGTGCTTTGGAACGCGAATCTCTTGCCGCAGCTTCTCGCACCTCTCCACGACTTGTTGTACTGTTAGTGTTACTGTTGTTGTTGGCGGGCGGTCTGATCTATCTTTTCCTGCGAGAGGAATTGATGCAATTTGTATCGGGGCTTGGCTCAAATGCGCTGCCAGTGGGTATTGGTATCGTAGTTTTGGTAATACTGGTTTTTGCTTATGCACGCAGAAGCTATCGTGAAATGCTCGAAACTGTTGCTGCAATGGCAGATGAGAATAAGCCTTTACCCCCTGTGAAGGTTGTTTCGGGCAAAGTGACCACCCGAAAAGAAGATCGCTACGGTGGGCGCAGCGGTCGGGGTGATCTGGATAGACGTGTGATTGCCACTCTATGCTACGCGATGATTTCGAGTCCAGAGGGTGTGGTCAAGATTATGATCCCTGAGGCCGGAATGTATGCATTTGTGCCGAATCAGGAATACGCTGTTTACTATTGTGATGATGGCGTATTGAACTTTCTCAGCGCGGAGTTAAAAAGGTTACGTGACGGCGTATCGTGCATATAGACCGAATAGGGATTGGGCATGGAGATGCGGATCGACCCCAATGAATTGCCCGCGCCTGAATCCTGTCGCAGCGTATAATTGGCGGCCCGTTCGCTCGCCCAATTGATCGTCCGGGGATCGATCTCTTCTCCCTGTGCATTCAGCACACGGATTTT
>CAIVEA010000700.1 GCA_903904765.1 uncultured Chloroflexota bacterium | reverse complement strand
TCCGCCAGCGACATCTCCTCGCCAGTTGCAGTCACCACAGGCGCATCGGTGCAAGCACGATCCGACGCATCCTGCTGTGCCCGGTACGACGCGGTACTCAACGGCCCCAGCGCCGCCCACATCTCGCGGTTGTTGTACATCGGCTCCAGATCGCAGCCGTATTTGCGGAAATAATGCTCAATCACCAGATGGCTGTATTCAAAATCAATCAGCACGGCCGCCATGCGTGACGCGCTGACCGAAGCTGGCATCCCCGTGCTTTCCAGCGTACAGATGCGCTTATCCGTCGAAAGATCGGGGCGAATGCGCCCGATGGGGTTGTGCATCACCGAGATCGGTGTCCCCAGACCATCATCATAGAGCATGGCACGGGCGGGCGAATTGACCCGTTCGCTGCCGATCAGGTCGGAGAAACGCGCCAATCCGTTCGGGCTAAGATGTGGGCTGGTGGGCAAGTCAAGGTAGCGCCCGGTTGCCGTCACCGCCCGCAAATATTCGCGGGTGCAAAGCAGTTCGGCATCACACGTCCCATTCACAAAGGGCGACCCCTTCAGCACGGCAGCACTCGCCACTGCCGACGCGCTACGCAACATCGTGTAGAACGACAACATACCGAGCGCCTCTGAACGGCCCGCCAGATCAAGATGGATGTGGCAGCCTTGATTGCGGAACATCTGCACATAGTTCATATTGGCAGGCTGGACGTGATAACGGCGGTGCGCTTCGTGCAGCGTGTCGGCGTACTCCGGGAAGAAGCCGTTCACCTCCTGCATCAAATCCACAGCGGTTTGCACTTTGGGGTCTTCGGTCAGCTTGAAATCGCTCTCAACCGGATACGAGGGCAGCACCGCCGGCAGCATTCCCGTTTCCTCGCTCACTAACGTCAGCACCGCCAGAATGCCGCCCAGCGCGGCGCGGGTTTTGTGATAGCCCATCACCGGCGACACATGCGCCTCAATCTGGTATTGCCCCGCCTCACGGTCTACCTGCGGGGTGATGCCTAGCTTCTGAGCGTGCAGACGATACCGCTGCATGAAATCCTGCACATCGGCTTCCACCGGATAATGCCCGTCACGGTGTACCAGCCCAAGTTCGATCTCCGCGCCCAGATAGCGCATCCGACTCACCGGATCATCGCTCTCCTGAATGTTAGTGTGGTTCATGCTGGGGTTAAAATTATAAGGGACAAGCGCCTGCGCCATTGACTTTTTGCCCCGGTAGCGGCGGCTGACCACCGCGCCCAGCACATGCTGGCGACCATTCACCTGTGCCATGACCACGTTCGCGCCGTTTTTCTCGTTGGGGTCAAAGATGGTAGTCACGGGTACGCCGAGCAGGTTTGAAAGCTGATCCAACGGAAGTTCATCTGTGGTGCTATCCGCTGCCAACTTTTTGACTGCTTGATTAAACTTGCGCTTCTGCTGTTCAATATCCCGCCACGGGATAGAGGCGCTGAATTCTAGCAACTGTTCATTCGACGGCAGCGGTGATTCCATAATTCCAAGTCTCCCTGCAATGGCGCGAACCCCTTATAACAGAGATATTCTGACTGAACACAGCCTTTACATCAAGGCAAAGGTTGGAAAATCCACTTTTTCAGACTATATTTAATGCAGTTTAGCCCGAACCTGACCGTCCTTCATGGAGCGTTTATGACCACCATTTG
>CAIVEA010000699.1 GCA_903904765.1 uncultured Chloroflexota bacterium | reverse complement strand
GATGTCACGCCCAACGTGATGGGGTATTTGGAGTCCGTTTGGAGTAAGTTGAACAGCGAGGTCAACAACCGTTTCCGGGCGGCACAGTCTTCGGATATCCAGCCGATTCTGCGGCGCATCGAGAGCACCATCCGGGCTGTGCCGGTGGCGGGCAGTCCCACACATTTTCCGCTGCTGGCATCTGCCGCGCAGGAACTTCTGGGAGGGATTCTATGAATGAGTCGCAGAGTATTGGCATTTGGGGGCCGACGGGTTCGGGCAAAACGACTTATTTAGGTGCGCTGTACCTAGATTTGCTAAAAGAGTGGATGATTCACGGCGAAAATTCCAAAGGCCGCGACTCGTCACAGTTGATGGTAGACATTTCCAATGCGCTGACTGCCGGAATCTTCCCGCGTGCGACCCCGCGTGAGAGCAAGCATTATGCGCTGTATTTTCACCCGATCAAGACGGGGTTTATAGCGCGACGGCGACAGAACCCGTTTGAATTGTCGCTGTACGAAGCCCCCGGCGAGTTCACCGGACGCGATTCCGGCCTTCTGCCCTCGGACGAGGTGGGCATGTATTATGAGAATTTGGGCAAGTCCACCGGCCTGTTGCTGATGATTGACCCCGTTTCGCAGCAGAAGCGCGGCGAAGACCTGTTTGGCGTAGAGGCGGGTACATACTATCTGGCGCTGCAAAAGCTGTTCGATAACCTGCCTACCGATGCCAATCGCAAGGTCAACACCCGTCTGGCGTTTTGCCTGACGAAAATTGATGTCGATTCGGTTGCTAGCCAGCTTGAAACCGAGAGCGTGGAACAGGTGATTTACAATATCATCGGCGGGGATGCTGCCAATCTGGTGCGTTCGCGCTGTGTGGAACGGCGAATCGCGTTTTTCGGCCTGAGTGCGGTGGGGACATATATGATCGAAGGATCGCTGCGTCCCAACATCACCTACTCACCGCGTGAGAACAGCTACCAGATCGCCAAACCGCACGAACGCAAACCGCTGCGCCTGACCGAACCGCTGTACTGGTTGCTAGGACGGTAGGCATGGTACGCGCCGAGCAATTTTACTGGGGCAAGTTTATAGATGGGCATACGCCGCGTGGGGATTTTCGCATCCTCGCGGCCTCATCCGGCCTCACTCTCGCCGAAGCCGATCTCTGCTTGTCGGCGGTCTATTTGGGTTCACATGAGCGCACCAGTCTGGAGCATCTCACGCACGGCTACAGCTTCGCGCCGCTGGACGACGGAATGCGCTGTGTGTTCGCCCATGTGCGCCCCAGCCGTGTAGCCGATCGTGGACATCTGTATCCGGTATATCACGGGCTGGTGCTGCCGATTGCGGCGCTGTCCGCGCTGCGCCTGCGGACGCTAGTGGAAGCTGCCGGAATAGACCCCCTCGCGCCGGAGTTTGCCGAACTGCGAACCGATCTGCCGACGCTCGATCTGCCTGACAGCACGGACGCGATGTCCGAAGCACAGGGCATCCTTGAACGGTTGCGGGTATATGATGGCGCACAGGCCGCCTTGCTGCTGAACGCGCTGCTCTCCGGCGAATATGCGGTGCTGAGCGAGAATGTTCCGGCAGAACCTACCCTACGTGTGGCCTTCATAGAGGCACTCTGGGATTTGCTGCCGCACACCCATCGGCACTGGCTCTCGTTCTGCACAGAAGTATTTGATGGCGTGTCTACGGCCTTCAAACTCAAATGTCTGTACCGGGGTGCAGGTGGGCGGACAGCGCGTGATCTGCTGCTGAATTATGACACGCTGGAACTTCACCCTCTCCCGAAGGCCAGCAACCATTATGTGCCGCTGGCGGTGCGCTGGCTGATCGCGCCGGAATCGCCCAAGATGCGGCTGGCGTTCGAGACTATATTGAAGCAGATTACCAATGCCTATGCAGTGATGCTGCCCGAAGAACAACTGCATGTGGCGGCGGCAGTTTACGGCGTGCTGCACCCTGCCACCCCGCAATCCATCCCTGCTGATCTGCTGGCGACGGCGCTGCGCTACCGGACTCTTATCCCCGAAAAAGAACAGCAGCGGTTGGCGCTCAAATTGTTTGACGCGGGACTCGCGCCCGGTCAATCGGCGCTGTGGGATCCGTTGCTCACGGGTGATTGGCTGACCGCGTTCGCTGCCCCGTTG
Organism: uncultured Chloroflexota bacterium; assembly: GCA_903904765.1. Next base: position 991 of record CAIVEA010000699.1, on the reverse strand, counting down.
CTTATGCACATTCAGGAGCTGCCGGACTTGCGTCCGCTGGTGGCTGGCCTGCGCGAGTGGTTGTTGGTTGAGGATGTGGCGGCGGGACTCGCGCTGTTGAAGCTGATCGGCACGCCCTCAATGCCGCTGGTGTCCGCTTTTGCCGCTGATGCCGAACTGCTGCTGCGGGTGGTGGAGTTGTACTTTGAGAACAGCGGACAGCAGGAATTAATCGCACTGCTCAACGTTTTGCCCGAATCGAATCTGGAACCGGTGTTCCGGTGCATCCGCAAGACGATTCGCAGGCGGCCTCAGATCAGGTTCGCGCTGGAGGTGATGCGCGATTCTACGCTTACCCTTTCGCACAAGAAAGCGTTCTATTTCCAACTGATTGAGCTTGCCGTGCGTGTAGGGCGATATGCTGATGAGATCGGCATGGAATTGCTCGATCAGGCCGCCGGGTTCGCCCTGACGTATGACGAAAAGGTGCGGTTGCTGGCGCTGAATTTGCCGCTGACCTACCGCAACCAACTGCTGCGCGAACTGACGATGGCACTGCTCGACGCGCACAGCGAACAGGACAATACGGGTGAGTTGGCGCGGTTGCTGACGGCCTACACCGCTGCTGCACCCCGTATCGAGGTGGAACAAGTTCTGCTCGGCGGTCAATCCGCACGGCAGTTTGCGCTGCTCAGCGGGCAGGTAGGGGACTATCTGGCACGCCTAGATGCTTTTGCGAAGCTGGATGCGAACGGGCAAGACGCGGTGAATGAGGTGCAGAGGCTGTTCGCGGGGTTGAGCGTGGAGGAGCATACCGACCTGTTGCGGGCGCTGGGTGCGCTGCGCGACCTTCTCGAACCGAAGGGCAGATTAGCGCGGACGATTCCTTCGTCCGCCGCTCTCAAGCGCCTGCTGGACATCCTCTCTGGCGGGTGAGACTGACTGGTACAATCCATCTTTTTGACAGGCGCTATGCCCCTCGATATAGTGACCCTGTTCCCGGTTGCACCAG
>CAIVEA010000698.1 GCA_903904765.1 uncultured Chloroflexota bacterium | reverse complement strand
GGCGTGAACACTTCATCGTTGGACAGGTTGGCGATGCACGTCAGCACATCCGGGTTGCGCCCGCGCAGGGCAAAACCAGCTTGGCTCATACGGTCTCCTCCGGCGGGTTGTCGGGCCATGCAGCGCCCAGTTCGCTCAGGGTCATCGGCGGGTAAGTTCTGGTCGGCGTGAAGATGTCCTGCTTGCTCGTGTTCGCCCACAGTGTGCCTTCCGCGCTCCACGCGGAGGACTGCGCCAGATCGCCGAGGCGAAAGTCGCGCCGCTGGAACTTGCCCTTGCCCAGATAGCCCCATTCCGCAAAGGTGATTGGCTGGTCATCATGGGTACGCATCTTCAGCGCGTCGCCGTGAACAATGTTTTGGGACAGCACGTAGGCGGCAGCACGGTACAGATCGTCCGCTTCCTCGATCTTGAGATAGTCGGCGAGGATTTCCAGCATATTCGCCCGGCATTCGGCGATGTTGTCCTGCAATAGCTCGATCCCGTAGGTACACATCAGCCCCAGCAGCGCGTAGTGGCGCTTTTCAAAGTCGGATTTCCCGAATTTGAGTTCGACGGCGGCCAGCTTGCGTTGCAGGACGCGCACGAGGAAGTTCCCGCTGCCGCAGGCCGGTTCCAGAAAGCGGGAGTCAATGCGTTCGGTCTCGTCCTTCACCAGATCGAGCATGGCCTCGACCATCCATGCCGGGGTAAAGACTTCCCCGTGATCGGCGACACGTTGTTTGGATTTGATTTGGTTCATACGGCGATTCACTTCCAGACGCGCGTCCTTATCCAACAGGCGGGTAAGGATTTTTTCGAGGGACTATTAAGACTATACCGCAATCTCATCCAACAGGCGATTCCGGCTCACATGGATTGCTTGTGAGGCACACCCATTCGGGCTATGATTCTCCTATACATTCGCTTTGACTACACATACCAGAGGGTAATTTTTCGATGACCATCTCTGTTCTCTCCCTCGACGGTGAACAGCTACTCGATGATTTGGAAAAACTGGCAACCTTTACCGAGCCGGATCGCAAAGGCATCAACCGGATTGCCTACACGCCGCTAGACCGCGCCGGACGCGAGTGGCTTGAAACGCAAATGCGGGCGCTGGGCATGACCGTGCGCGTGGACGCGATGGGCAACACCATCGCCACCTACCCCGGCGCGAACCCCGACCTGCCCCCGATTGGCATGGGGTCGCACACCGATACGGTGGTCGAGGGCGGCAAATATGACGGCGCGCTGGGCGTGATCGCGGCGCTGGCGGTGGTACGCACGCTGCACGCCACCGGCACGCGCACCCGCCACCCGGTTGAGATCATCAACTTCTCCGCCGAGGAAGCCACCTTACCCGGCGCGACCTTCGGCAGCCGGGGCATGGTGGGCATGTTGCCCGCTACCATCCTCGAACAACTGGCGTGGGATGGCCGCCCCGCCGCACAGCACCTGCTGGAAGCTGGCTATGATCCGGCGCACATGAACGAGGCCATCCGGCCTGTCGGGGCGCTGTCCGCCTATCTCGAACTGCATATCGAACAGGGCGGCATCCTCGATGAGGTGGGCATCCCCATCGGCGCGGTGCTGGGCATCGTGGGCATTCGCCGCTACGAAGTCACGCTGCACGGCTACTCCAACCATGCCGGCACAACCCCGATGGCGAACCGCCGCGACGCACTGGTGCAGGCCGCCGCCTTCATCACGCTGGTGCGCGATGTGGCTGTCCGGCACGATATGGTCGGCACGGTGGGCAGCTTGCAGGTTTACCCGGATGTCGCCAACGTGATTCCGGGGCGCGTAGACCTGACCTTCGAGATTCGTTCGCTGGACGATTCGGTGATGGATGCGGCGGCGGACGAATTGCAGACCTATCTGGACAGCGTGGGCGCGACCTACAAAGAAATCTCGCACAAAGAGCCTGTGCCTTCGGATGCGGGTGTGCTGGATGCAGTGATGGCCTCCAGCGAGGCGTTGGGGCTGGCCTACCGCAAGATCGCCAGCGGAGCCGGACATGATGCCATGTGCATCGCCCGCATCGCGCCGATGGCGATGATTTTCGTCCCCAGCCGCGACGGGGTGAGCCATTCGCCGGACGAATATACCGAGCCAGCCGATTGCATCAACGGCGCACGGGTGCTGATGGGAGCGCTACTCAGGTTAGATGCCAGTCTGCATGCAAGTTCGTGACAAATTCCAGCAGAATCGGGTTGAACGCTTCGGGGGCGGTCAGGAAAGGCGCATGTCCCTGCCCCGGCAACACGCATAACCGCGCTGCGGGCAGATGATCGCACAGGTAGACGCTGCCCGCTGCCGGACAGCCCGCTCAGCCGCCCCTCCGCGAGGAAAGGCCGTGCCGTGCCGGGCGTTCGGGGCCACTGGCCGAGGGCGGACTATGGCGGGCAGGGGGCGGAATTCAAGCGTTGCGGGGGCGTCG
>CAIVEA010000697.1 GCA_903904765.1 uncultured Chloroflexota bacterium | reverse complement strand
CTGTCGGCGCTGGTCGGCGTGCCGACTGTCACCGTCGGCTTTGCGGCCTCCACGCTGCTGATTGCGATGAATGTGGCGCTGTATGTGGTGGTGACGCTGGTTTCGCTGGGGCTATCGGCGGCCAGCATCGGGCGCGAAAAGCAAGGCAAAACATGGGATAGCCTGCTGCTGACCGGCGTGAATGCCCGTCAGATCGTCCTCGGCAAGTGGAGCGCCACGCTGCACACGCTCTGGCCGGATTTTGCGCTGGTGTGGATGCTGCGCTTGGGCATGATCGCGTGGTTAATCGCCATCGGCGGGGATGAATTTCTGTACCACACCTCGCTGGCGGGGCTGTCGCCGCGCTTCTTCACCCTGCTGCTCACCGCCGTGATGGTGGCGGCGCACACCGTCATTGACGCGGGACTGACGGCGGCGCTGGGGCTGCTGGGTGCGCTGGTGGAAGGTCAGGGCGCAGCGGCGGCACTGCTGATCGGGACGGGACGGTTGGTATGGTCAATCGCGCCGCTGGTTGTGCCATACTACATATTTGCGACCTATGAGATGCACGACTCGGAATTTCACCTGCTGTTCTGGGGGGCGTTTATGCTGGTCAGCGCCGTGCTGACCGCGCTCCTGCTGCGCTGGGCGGAAAAGCTAGCCGTTCGCCAGCATGCCCTGCCCGCCTGACGGTTGCCCCGAACGCTGCTTTCGACTGGAGATTAGAAGATGACCGGATTGGCGCTGGCTCTTGTCCTCACTTCCGCGCTGATGCACGCCACATGGAATTTTTTCGCCAAACGCGCTGACGGTGGCTTGCCGTTCGCGTGGATGTTCAGTGCGCTCGGCACAGTGCTGTTCCTGCCGGTCATCATCGTGATTTTGATCGTTCAACAGCCTACGCTCGGCCTGCGCGAGTGGGGCGGAATCGCCGTGACCTGCTTCATCCATGTGGGCTACTACCTGCTGCTGGAGCGCGGCTACCGCGTGGGCGATCTGTCGTTCGTGTATCCCATCGGGCGCGGCACAGGGCCGATTCTCTCGGCGGTGGGGGCGATTGTGCTGCTGGGTGAGCGCCCGACGGTGCTGGTGCTGATCGGCACGCTGCTGGTGACGGCGGGCGTGCTCATCATCACGGGCAACCCGTTCCGCGCCCGCAGTTCCACGCCGGCGCTCATCTACGGCCTGCTGATCGGCCTCTCGATGGCGGTGTATACGCTGTGGGATAAGCAGGTGGTGGGCGTGATGCTGATCCCGCCGCTGTTCCTCATCTGGTGCAGCGGATTGACGCGCACGGTGGTGCTGTATCCGCAGGCGCGGCGCGACTGGGCGCGGGTGCAGGCGCTGTGGCGCGAACGCCGCCGCGAAACCTTTGGCGTATCGCTGCTCGACCCCCTCAGCTACACCCTGTTCCTGATGGCGCTGGCGGTCACAGATGTGACGCTGGTCGCTCCGGTGCGGCAGATCAGTATTGTGATCGGCACATTCCTCGGCGCGAAGGTGCTGGCGGAGAGTGGTTCGCAGCGGCGCTTGCTGGCGGCGGCGGTGATGGTGGTGGGCGTGGTGACGCTGGCACTGCCGCAGTAGGGACACAGACCACCTAAGAACGCTGTGTCCCTACGGATTTTTCCGTTACGGCGCGAGCCAGCCCAGATCACGTGCCATCAGCAGGCGAATGAACAGCCCGTAGCCGAAATTCACGCGCCCTTCGGTAGTGAGCGTGACCATCAGCGCCCCCCACCCTTCCTCTAACGGTTGATAGCGGAAGTCACTCACCGTCACACCCCGGTTTGCAAGCACTTCCTGATAGGTTTTGCCCCGTGCGAGGGCCGAGGGTTGATCCAGACGGGCGGCTATGCCTTGCGGTACGACCACCTGTGCGCCATCGGCATAGATCAGTGCGGCTTCCGCGTGGCTGTTCTCATCGGCAGGGGCATACGCGCCGACGGCCAGCAATTCGTAGGGTGGCTGGGCAGCATCGCTCACTTCGCTGCTCTGCACGATGAACGCCGCTGTCAGCGGTTGGTCGCCCGCAGCGGATTGTAGCGCGGCCACCGCTTGCAGCGTAGGCAGATCACTGTACTGGAGTTCGGCGGCGGCGAAACGGGCGGCGGTGATATCCAGCAGGCCGAAGGCCGGACTGGACATGAGGATATCCATACCGGGTTCGGGGCGGTCAAACAGCGCAATCGCTTCGAAGCGCCCCAGTTTGCCGCCGAACGGGTTGGTGTTGTTGATGTTCTTCAGGCTGATTTTGTTGGCTAGCTCGCAGCCTTCGGGGTTGCAGAAGCGCGTATAGGCCGGGTCGGGCGAGTCGGTCACGAATCCCAGCGCGTCCAGTGCGGCACGAACCGCGCCGCCGTCGAATGTGCCTTGCAGAATGGTGATGAATGCAGGGGGCATGCCGTAGGTCAGCACGCGGTCAATATCCGCGAAACGGATGCCGATGGCCTGCTGCATCCCGTTCCTATCCGCCTCAAGCAGATCGGACATGGCGTATGCGCCCATGACATACGCGGAGGCTGGCCCTTGCGGGTCGAACAGGTCGAGGTTGGGATGGGCAGCACGGATGGCCGCCATATCCACATAGCTCAGATCGCGCGACATCTCCCTGAACGGAACGGGCAGACGGGTAGCCAGATCGAGCAGGGGCGCGGGAGTTTCCTGCGCCCCTGTGGGATTGACCACGACGAGTATGAGGACAAGACAGAACCAGCGG
>CAIVEA010000696.1 GCA_903904765.1 uncultured Chloroflexota bacterium | reverse complement strand
TCGCGGGCAGCCTGCGCCGCAGCATACGGATGCGCGATCAGGATGTCGCCCAGATAAGGAGGCACTTCGTCGCCGGAATCATCAATCAGCGGGTCATCCGCCGGAAAGGACAGCACATCCGTCGGGGAATCAATCCCCCGGAACTGCATATTCAGCCCGCGCACAAACTCGTCCGAGGTGATGACTACCGTCAAACCGCTGTCAGGATGAACATCATGCGCGTCCAACACAGTCAGCGCCGCGCTCCGCAAGCGGCCTTCATCCACCGCATAATCGCCTTCCAGTTGAATATCAATCTCAAATGACATGGGTTACTGTTCTTCCGGTGCATCTTTCTTAACGGGTTTAGAGGCCATACCGTTCACAATCCCGCGAGACTCGCCCGCACGGGGTAACGGCGGCACAGTGGGAAGCGGCGACTGGTCTTCCTCATCCAGCAGGATTTTCACCACTGGCGTTTCGCGGGTGGTCTGTGCGGGAGCGTAACGACGCGGCTCTGGCAGAGCTTCCTCCGGCGCGACTTCCGGCACGCGGCTGGCATGATCCAGTTCGTTCGTCGCCCGTTTCAGTGACGGGAACGTGCCATTAACCGCCACGGGTGGTTGTACCCGTACCGGCAACGGCGGAACAACGGGTAACGGAGCAGCGCCGATTGGCTCGGCAGGTACTTCCGGCGACGGCAGCGAAGAGGCTACCGTCGGCAGCGGTTGAGCCTGTGGCAGCGGTTTGGAGGGCAGCATGGACGGGTAATTGATACGCGGGTGGAATACCGCTTGCAGCATATCCACGAACACGCGCCGGATGGTGCGGAGGTCATTCAGCGTCAATCCAGACTCGTCCAACTGTCCGGCTTTAGCCTTGCTCTCCACAATCTGTCCGACTGTCTCCACAATGTCCTGTTTCTTGGTTGGCTTGCGCGAACGCACCGCCGCCTCGCACGAGTCCGCCAGCATCAGAATGGCGGTTTCGCGGCTTTGCGGGGCTGGCCCCGGATAGCGGAATTGCTCCTCGTCCACTTCCTCGTTAGAACCGGCACGCGCCAATGCCTGCTGATAGAAATGCAGCACCTGTGTGCCATGATGTTCGAGGATGAAATCGCGGATGCGAGAAGGTAGACGGTACTGGCGGGCGATCTTGTCACCGTCGGTCACATGGCTGATGATAATAGCTGCGCTACGTGCCGGATCATTGAGTGTATCGTGGGGGTTCACGCCTTCGATCTGGTTCTCGGTGAAAAACGGCGCGTTCAGCATCTTACCCACATCATGATACAGCGCCGCCACGCGCACCAGATCCGCATTCGCGCCGATAGCACTGGCCGCCTGTTCGGAGAGGTTCGCCACCTGTAGTGAATGCTGGTACGTCCCCGGCGCTTCCCTCAGAAGGCGCTGCAATAAGGGCTGATTCGGCTGGCTCAGTTCTACCAGTTTCAGGCCAGTAGGCAAATTGAACAACACCGTCACGACATAAATTCCGCCCAGCGCCACCGTTGCCGCCAGAATCCCGTTGAGCAGCGCGTACACCACGCGCTCCAACAGGCCGACATCGGCTACGAGCATGGTGGTATCGCCCTGAAAAAAGATCACCACCACCGCCACATTAGTCAGCGCAACCAGAACACCGGGTAAAAAATATCCATTCATCCGTTCAGGGCGGCGCAGCGTCAGTGTCGCCATAATCCCGCCCACGCCCACCAGCAGCGCCATCTCCAACGAATTGCCCTGCATCAAGCCGATCAGCGAAGCCATACCGAACGTGCCGATCACCGCCACTTCTGCGCCAGCCAGCGCCACGAACAACATCGCCAGTGATGCGGTCGGATACAGGTAGATTTGTCCCGCGCCGCCAGCCACCCGCGCCCCCATCAAAATCACGATGAAAATGGCCGCCAGCAGCAGCACAAAGCGCGAAGAAACGAACAGCGACGGTTTGAAGCGGGCAATATACAAGCCAGTCAACACCATCGTGGTGATGGCGGACATCAGCGACCGCACAATCTCCTGCACTCGTCGGCTGGAAGACTCCATCAAACCAAGTTTCTGGAAGGCCTCAATAGCGGCTTCGTCAATGCGTTCGCCCGCCCGTACCACGATTTGCCCACGCTCAAAACTGCGGTGTACCATCACATCAGCGACAGCCTGTTCGCGGGCAGCCTCGGTAGCCGCCTCATTCAAACGGGTATTGGGACGAATCAACCCTTCAATGATGGCGGTGATGAAATTGACTTCTTCTTCTTTGAAGCGCACGCTGACCTGAATCGGCAACTGTGTCACCACCGATTGCAATGTGTCATTGCGGATTTCGCCGCGCATCACCCGTTCGAGGACGCTAGTGATTTGGTCACGCACATCAATCCACTGAACATCATCCAGCCCTAACAGGTACTGAATCACATCTTCATTCAGTTTCAAATCGCGTATTTGCTCCAAATCGAGCATTTTCTGCTGCGGCGTTCCATACGGATCACGCCGGACAGTATCCACATAATCGAGGATGGCCTGTGCCAGATCGGATTGCTGGCGCGATACCGCCGGATCGGGCGGGAAATACACATCCGGCACACCCGCCCGCACTTCGGCTTTGCGCTGATCGGTCAACACCTGACTGGCATACGGGGCAAGGCTGACAGGCGAACGTACATCCTGCGGCGCGGTATCCCCCACCTTGAGCGAGGCAATATCGTTCGCACCCAGAAATACACTATCGTAAGCCACGAGCAGCGTGGTAATCACCACAAACAACGCAGACGCAGCCCCCACTCCCAACAGATGGAGGCTACGCCGCGTCTGTATTGGATTCACGCCGAGGAATTTCTCAACCAATCTGGCGAACGAGTCGATCATTGCGCCGACATTCAGCTATTTATTTCAGGAACTCACGGACGACTTCGTTGACCAGTTTCCCGTCCGCGACCCCTTTCACTTTGGGCATGAGTACCGCCATCACCTTCCCCATTTCCTTCGCCGATGCCGCGCCCGATTCGGCAATCGCCGCCTGCACCAGCGCAGCAATCTCATCGCGGGAAAGCTGCTTGGGCAGGAACGATTCGAGGATGGCGAGCTGCACCTTTTCTTCTTCGGCAATCTCCGCACGCCCCACCCGCAGCGCCTCCTCGATGCTATCGCGGCGCTTCTTGGCTTCTTTTTGCAGCACGCCAACGGCATCTTCCGGGGTCAAGGTCTTGCGGTCATCAATCTCGACTTGCTTGATCGCGCTCAACAGCATCCGAATCACATCGCGGCGCAGCGCGTCCTTATTGACCATCGCCTCTTTCAATGCCGCGTTCAGACTCGTCTTGATGTCATCCATGCTCACTTATGCTCCTTACATACTGCTGGACTGCTCCTTCGTCTGCTGCCGATTCATCCATCCGCAGCCGCCCGATCAACTGCCCATCTGCAAATGACACCAGTTGCGCGGGCAGGATGAGGTTCGTCAACGGGCGCGGGTGAATGCAGCGCACACGAACGTAATGCTCAGTATACCCAACATTCACGAAACCGTCCTCAGTCGCTCCGGCCACCTGCTCCCACAGCACGGGCAGCACCGCGCCGCAGAAGCGTTCCGCGAAGGCACGTTCGCCAGCGGCGGCCAGCGCCAACAAGCGGGCGCTGCGCTGCTTCTTCACATCCTCCGCCACATGCCCGCGCATCCGTGCCGCCGCCGTCCCCGGACGTTTGCTGTAGCGGAACACATGCAGGCCGGCGAAATCCATCTCGGTGATGAACGCTTCGCTGATGGCAAATTCGTCTTCGCTCTCGCCGGGGAAGCCGACGATCACATCCGAGGTAATGGCCGCATCCGGCAACCGACTGCGTGCCGCCGCCATCAGGTCGCGGAACTGCGCCTGACTGGTGCGCCGCAGCATCCGTTTGAGCGTGGCATCACACCCGCTTTGCAGCGGCAAGTGCAGATGGCGGCACAAGCGCCTGTCCTGCCACAGATCAAAAAAGTCGGGCGATAAATCCCACGGTTCGAGGGAGGACAGCCGCACACGGGGGATGTCGGTATCATGCAGGATGGCGCGTACCAGTTCCGCCAGCCCTTCGCACTGCTGCCGCCCCAGATCGTGACCGTAGCTGCCTAGATGCACACCCGTCAGCACCGCCTCTTGATAGCCGAGCGCGTGCAGGTAGCGGATTTCCGCCACGATCTCATCCAGCGGACGGCTGCGCCCCGCGCCCCGCGCCACTGTCGTCACGCAAAAGGTACAGGCGTTGTCGCACCCGTCCTGCACTTTCACGAAAGCGCGGGTGCGTCCGGCTGCACCCAGCTTATTCTCGCGGCTGATCGGCTCTAACTCGAAAGGAGGGATGCCCTGTCCGCTGACCATCGGCACAAGGCGGTCTTTGTCGAGGTTCGGCACGACCCCCGCCACCCCCGGCAGGATGGCAATCTCCTGCGGGGCAATCTGGGCATAGCATCCGGTCACATGGATCGCTGCACCGGGGCTGGCGCGGTGCAGTTCGCGCACCAGATGGCGGCTGCTGCGGCTGGCATCCTGCGTCACCGCGCAGGTATTCACCACCACCCAGTCGGCCTGCGCCGCGTCGTCCACAATCTCATGCCCCTGCTGCCGGAACTGACGCGCCATGCCGTCAATCTCGCTCTGGTTCAAGCGGCAACCGAGGGTACGCAAATGCACTTTCATGGCTATTCCGGCCCGTAAACCACCAGATTATCGAAGTTCACCAGCACGCCAGCCTCATCGAAACTCTGGGCAGCCACG
>CAIVEA010000695.1 GCA_903904765.1 uncultured Chloroflexota bacterium | reverse complement strand
GTTCTGGTGACGACTGACCCGACGGTGTTCTGGTTCGGTACGACGGGTATAAATCACCCCGATCATCGTGCCATCGGCGCGGCGGCGCTGGAAGCGGTGTATCCGACGGCGCGGGATCGCCTGAACTTCCCCGAACTAGAACGGGATGAGGGTTTAGCACCCCACAAGACCCGTCAAGTGTATATCAGCGGCACGGCCTCCCCGACGACCCGCGTGGATGTGACCGACCATCTGGAAACCAAGATTCGCGCTTTGCATGAGCATAAGAGCCAGATACCGGATATGGCGGCGATGGCCGAACGCCAGCGCAATAACGCCCGCGACCCGGAATCGCCCGCCGATGCGCCGCGTTTCATCGAGTCCTTCCGGGTGATTACGTTTGCCCGCTGACCATTCGCATTGGAAGTGCGCTTCAGGGTTGGATACAATCGAATAGCTGGTGTGTGCGCTGCTGCCAGTGTATGGCGCAGCGTTTTTGTGTGTAGAGGGGATGTATTAAGATGACAACGATTGATTTTATGCAGCAGGCGAATGCCCTGCGCGAAGAACTGATTGCGCGGCGGCGCGATTTGCACCGCCATCCTGAACTGGCGTTTGAGGAATTTCGCACCGCTGGAATCGTGGCAGATGAACTGAACCGCCTCGGACTCGAAGTGCAGACGGGCGTGGGCAAAACGGGTGTGGTAGGTATTCTGGAAGGTTCGCAGGACGGCCCGACGGTGCTGGTGAGGGCAGATATGGACGCGCTGCCGATTCTGGAAGAAAACACGTTTGAACATGCGTCTAGCGTGGCAGGGAAGATGCACGCCTGCGGGCATGATGGGCATACCACGATTGCGTTGGGCGTTGCCAAGCTGTTCGCGGCGCAGCGTGAGCAGATCAAGGGGCGCATCAAGTTCGTGTTCCAACCTGCCGAGGAAATCGTGGGCGGCGCGAAAGCGATGATCGCGGACGGCGTGCTGAACGATCCGCGCCCGGATGTGACGCTGGGGCTGCATCTGTGGAACGGGATGCCTCTTGGCAAACTGGGCGTAGCCGATGGACCGATTATGGCGGGTTCGCTGATTTTCACGATCAAGATTGTGGGCAAGGGCGGTCATGCGGCTTCCCCGCATCTGTCGGTTGATCCGGTGGTGTGTGCCGCGCAGACCATCACCGCCTTGCAGACCATCACCAGTCGCAACCTGAACCCGCTGGATAGCGCCGTTGTGTCGGTGACGTACATGAACGCGGGGACGGCCTTCAACATCATTCCGCAGGATGTGGAATTGCGCGGCACAGTGCGTTTCTTCCGCGTGGAAGTGCGTAATCAGGTGGTGGAACGGATGCGCGGCATCGTGAACGGAATTGCCGCCGCGATGGGTTGCACCGCCACTGTGCAGGTGGAAGATCATGTGTTGCCGGTGGTGAACAATGCCGAAGTGGGCGCAAGGATGCGACCGGTGTTCGAGCGTTATGTCCCCTCTGACCACTTCATCATGGATGAGCGCACGATGGGCGCGGAAGATGTCGGCTTGCTGATGACCGATGTCCCCGGCATGTATTTCTTCGTGGGCGCGGAAGTCCCGAATCAGGATGCGTATTACGGGCATCATCACCCGCGTTTCGATTTTGACGAGAACGCGCTGCCGTTGGGTGTGGCGCTGCTATCGGCGGCTGTGGCTGATTACGTGATGCCGGAGTGAACATGGACTTTTTGACACTGGCAGCTGAACTGCGCCCGGAACTGGTCGAACGCCGCCGCGATTTGCACCGCCATCCCGAACTGGGTTACGAGGAGCTTCGCACGGCGGGAATCGTGGCGGAAGAACTGAATCGACTCGGATTGGAAGTTCAGACGGGCGTGGGCAAAACGGGTGTGGTGGGCATTCTGGAAGGGGCGCAGGACGGCCCGACGATTTTGGTGCGGGCGGACATGGATGCACTTCCCATTCAGGAGGAGAACACGGTAGATTACGCCTCCACCACCCCCGGCAAGATGCACGCCTGCGGGCATGACGCGCACACGACGATTGCGCTGGGCGTGGCGAAACTGCTGACGGCGCAGCGCGACCAGATCAAGGGGCGCGTTAAGTTCGTGTTTCAGCCTGCCGAGGAGGGCGGGGGTGGCGCGCAGGCTATGATTGCCGATGGCGTGCTGGGCGACCCGCATCCTGACGTGTCGGTGGGGTTGCATGTGTGGGCGGATATGCCGGTGGGTGTGGTTGGCCTGACGGAAGGTCCGATGATGTCCGGCGCTTCGCTGTTCCGCGTGGTGCTGACCGGACACGGCGGACACGGCGCGATGCCGCATTTGACGATTGATCCCGTGCCGGTGGTCGGCTTGCTGATCGGGGCGCTGACCGCTTTGCCGGGGCGTAAGGTGGATGCGCTGTCGGGCGCGGTGCTGACCGTCACCAGTGTGCGGACGAGCAGCGAAACCTATAACGTCATCCCGCAGAGCGTGGAACTGCGCGGCACATTCCGCACGTTCGAGAAAGATGTGGCGCAGTTGTTGGAGCAGCGCATCCGCGAGATTTCATCCTCACTGGCCGCCGCGCATGAGTGCAGCGCCGAAATCACAGTGAATCATCTGACCATTCCGGTTGTCAACGATTCGCAGGTTTATCATCGGTTGCACAGCGCCTTCTCGCGCTTTGGCGACAAGGTACAATTGCAACCTGTTCGCACGATGGCTTCTGAGGATGTATCGTTCTTGATGAACGATATTCCGGGGGCGTATTTCTTTGTGGGCGCGGGGAATGCGGAACGCGGGATTACTTACGGTCATCATCATCCCCGTTTCGATATTGATGAGGATGCGCTGCCACTGGCTGTGGCGCTGCTCTCTAGCGCGGTTGCCGAATATGTGTTGCCGGAGGCGCGTGGTGGCGCATAAGAATGTGCTGCGTTGGCTGGACGGGCGCGGATGGCTGGTGCTGGCCGGTAGCCCGGATGATGCAATCCGCGCACAGGCGATTGAACGCTTGGCGGCAGATGGCGGCGTGGCTTATGTCACGCTGGGAAGCAATTCCGATCAGGGCGAACAGGTGCTGGCGGATATGGCGGATTTAGGCGCACCCGCTGGTTATCTGGTGGATGTCCTTTCGGAAGATGATGAAACCGTTCAGTCGAAGCTGTCACAGGCTGGTATGGTGGTCATCGAAGGTGCAGCAGATGCGGCGCAGATGCGTTCGGCACTGATGGGTGCGGCCTCCGAAGGGATTCAAGTTGCGTTTGAGAATGGCGCGGTGGTGCTGGCGGAAGGCTGGGGCGCGGAGGTGTTCGGGGCGTGGTTGCGGTTGGCAGACGGGCGTGTGGTGACTGGTCTCGAATGGCTGGAAGCGGCGCTGCTGGTGACCGGGACGGACGCGGTGGGCACAGCGCCAGATGCTCAGCACATTTTGCGGACGCAGGCCGAAGCGATTGCTATCGGCATCGGCGCGGGGTCGGCGTTGGCG
>CAIVEA010000694.1 GCA_903904765.1 uncultured Chloroflexota bacterium | reverse complement strand
GACGGGTAGCAACACCCAGCAATACACCCATTCGTAGAGGCGTGGCGCACGTCCATACAGCGGCGGTTGCTGGCGATCATTCAGCAGACGAACCAATCGCGGCAACCGCTGGTACGGCTGGCGCAGATAGACCACTGCGCCCATCAGCAGCAGCAACCAGAAGGCCGGATGCACCCCCACCGCCAACAGCAGCAGCAGCGGCGCGACCACCAGATAAGTGGCATAGCGGGCGGCATGGCGCAAGCGCCACAAATCCGCTTTGCCATCCCCCCGCGCATACCGGTAGTACTGCTTGAAGAAACTCCGCAGCGTCCCACGTGGACGGAAGGCCACCAGTGCCCCCGGCGCAAACGCGAACGTCCCGACCACCTGTCGCAACCGGAAGTCGAAAATCAAATCCTCACAGTAGTCCAGCCATTCGGGGTAGCCGCCCGCCGCCGCCCACGCCGTCTTGCGAAAGGCCACGCTGCGGCTGCTGGGCAGAAAGGTTTGCGGGCGGATTTCATCCACCAGCGGCAGCACCGCCGCGCCCATCGCCAGTTCAAACAGCGATTCCGCAGATGGCGTGAAGAAGCCACCCACCACCTGTGCCGCTAGTTCGTCCTCAAACGGGGCGAGCAGCTTTTCCAACCAGTCAGGAGCGAGTTCCACGCCCGCATCCGTCGCGGCGATCACCGTCCCCTGCGCGGCGGCGATGGCACGGTTGCGTCCGGCGCTGATGTTGCAACCCGCTTCAACCAGCAGGCGCAGCGGCAGCCGATCGGCATAGGACTGGATGAGCGCGGCGGTCTGGTCGCGGCTGCCGCCATCCACGATCACCACTTCATCCGGCAAGCGGGTTTGTGCCGCCAACGAACGCATCAGCCGATGGATGTGTTCGCCCTCGTTCAAAACCGTCGCAATCACCGAAACCGTCTGCTTCATGATTCGGCAACCGTTAGCCGGACAGCCAGCATATCATCCCGCAAAGTCATCTGCACCCCATCAATCTGCCCCTCGAAGCCGTGTTCCTGCAACTGTTCCGGCAGAGTGCGCCGGATAAGCGCCCCTAGATCGCTCAATTCGTGCAGCGCAATCGCTCGCACATTCATAATTCGCAGCGCCAGCTTCGCCGCCATATCCATCGGGCGGGTGATCTCTTTCACGGTCAGCGCGTTATCCTTCAGTTGCAAACGACCTGCGTCCTCATCGTCATCCGCGTTCTCCAGCGTGTAGCAGAACTGGATGAACCCGACCAGCGGACTGTGGATATGCACCTCGCAGGCGATTTCGGCTTCGCTGTCGTCTATCGAGATGTCCATCTTGGAGACGTTATGCACAATCGGCACTTCCACACCCACCACTTTTTGCTCTGCCACCAGCATGTACAACAGTTTACGCATAATGACCGCCAGTTCTTCGGCGTTCAACTCGGCCTCGAATATGCCGTGTTCATTCAGCGCATCGGCAATCTGTTGTTCGATGGGCGCAACCGGACGCGATAGGCGATCTGCAATCCGCTGGCTCAGTTCGGTTTTACGCGACGGCATAAGACCGCCGACTGGAGACAGCGCCTACAGGGGCAAAAACACTTTCGGGGTACTGCATGGCAACAAATCCTCACCATGAAGATTAAGTATGTCCAAAACAACGGGCGGATTAT
>CAIVEA010000693.1 GCA_903904765.1 uncultured Chloroflexota bacterium | reverse complement strand
TTTAGCGAATTGAAACTGGGCTACGGCTCTGCGATGGGC
This sequence comes from uncultured Chloroflexota bacterium, assembly GCA_903904765.1. Next base: position 1,656 of record CAIVEA010000693.1, on the reverse strand, counting down.
ATTGTGCTGTTCATCATCATCCTGCTCATCACACTAGCACAGTCGCGCTTCCTGCGGCGGCGCTGGGAATACTAACGCAGCGCCGGGAGCAGTACAGCGGGAGCAAAACCGGGGGGAATGCTCCCGCTTTTGGGTGAAGTTGCGGCAGCTAGGCCGGAACGAGGCGATAGATGGCGGAAATGTGGCTGTAGTAGATATAGCCATCCGGCCCCTGCATAATCTCGATGAAGCACTGCTGCCCGTTCGGTAAATCCAGCAGCACCGGATCACCCGCAAACTGCGTGTGCTTCTCGTTCATCTGCACATGGTACGGACCGAACGTCTTGAAGGTGCAATAGAATACCTGCCCCTTCCATGCTGGGAAGGCATCCCCGTCATACACCATAATTCCGGTAGGGGCGACCGTCGGTGTCCACGAAATCAGCGGCGGACGACCATCAATCTGACGTAACGGCAGCGGCTCATCACAGTTGACGCTCAAGCCCCAACCATAATTCTGTCCGGGATAAATCAGGTTGATTTCATCATCACACGCGGGGCCATTTTCCGTCGCCAGAATGCCCTTGCTCACCGGATCGAACACGAACGAAAAGGTGTTGCGAACGCCCATCGCCCACATGCTCTGTCCGGCTTGCGGATTGCCCGGTGCGGCCACCAGTTGATTGCCAGCCACGATCACGCGGTGAATCTTCGCCAGCGGGGAGGATGTATCCTGTCCGGCGGCGGCAAACCCCAGATCACCCAGCGAGTAATACAGCGAACCATCGGCGGCAAAGCGCAACCGCCCGCCGTTATGCTCATTGCGATCATTATCGGGCAGGTCAATCGCCAGCAACTGCACAGGGTCAACACCTTTGTAAGACTCATCCATACGGTAGCGCACGATGACATCCTGACCCACCTTCTGAGTCGCGATGGGCAAGCGCGTGTAGAAAATGTAGAACAGGCGGTTCTCCTCGAATTTCGGATCGAACGCGATACTCAACAACCCCTGTTCGTTATCCGTCTTGGCTTCCACCTGCACCACTGGCTCGGCCTGCACTGTGCCATCAGGAGCCATGCGCCGCACCGCGCCTAGTTTCTCCGTCCAGTACATGCTGCCATCGGCGGTGAACACAATCGAAGTGACCATATCTGCTTTGACCACTTCTTCGACTCTGAACGCAGGTTCAGCCACAGCAGGTGGCGCGTCCTGCGCGACAACCGGAATCGCCAGCAGCATACACAGGCACAGCAGCAGCAAAAGGGAACGGAACATAACCAATAAGACCTTTCTCTGTCCCTGTTGTTACTACAGGGATGCGATCAAATCGAGGTAACGGGCGCGTTCCTTCGCCCAACTATAGGTATCGAACACTTTGCGTGCATTAGCCGCCAGCGCATCCAGTTTTTCGGGGGATTGCGCCAGTTCCAGCAGGCGGGCAGCAGCCGAGTCCACATTTTCTGCGTCAAAATAGGCCACCGCACTATCATCGAAATAGGCGGCAATTGTCGGGCGGCGCGACACAAGGCAGGGTGTCCCCACCGCCACACATTCCAGCAGCTTTAGCGGCAGCACATAATCGGTATACGGGTCATGGCGCGAAGGTTCTAGCCCCAGATGCGCTTCTGCCAGCAGGTGCGGCATACTGTCCAGCGGCACAGGCGGGACGAACA
>CAIVEA010000692.1 GCA_903904765.1 uncultured Chloroflexota bacterium | reverse complement strand
TCCATCAACTTTTCGACGGTGATCTCTTCCATGGCCTGGTAGTTATCAATCAGGTAGGCCAGGGCATCAACAATCTCGCCCAGATTGTGCGGCGGGACATTCGTGGCCATACCAACGGCAATGCCGCTGGCGCCATTCACCAGCAAATTAGGCAACGCAGCCGGCACAATGTCCGGCTCACGCAAGCTGTTGTCAAAGTTGGGGTGCCAACCAACGGTGTCGCGGTCCAGGTCTTCGAGCATCAAGTCACTAATCTCGGCTAGGCGCGCTTCGGTATAGCGCATCGCAGCAGCGTTGTCACCATCAATGCTGCCAAAGTTGCCCTGACCGTCTATCAGTTCGTAGCGCATTGAAAAATCTTGCGCCAGCCGCACCATCGCTTCGTAGACCGCCGAGTCGCCGTGCGGGTGATATTTACCCAGCACTTCACCTACGATTCGGGCGCTTTTCTTGTAGGGTGTGTTGGCGCGTATGCCCATGTCGTGCATGGCATACAGGATGCGGCGGTGGACGGGTTTGAGACCGTCCCGTGCATCGGGTAGAGCGCGTGCGACGATCACGCTCATCGCATAATCGAGATACGAGTCGCGCATTTCCTGCCCGATATTGACCTGACGTACTACACCATTCGACATTGTGGTTTCCTGAGACATCTTGTTTCCCGTCTGCGAGGTTTCATTCTAGGGAAAGTAAGGGTGCATGTCAAACATGAATATTGAACTAACGTTCTAATTGTAGCACAGAACTTCAGCCCACGCTTGCCCATTTCTTCCCCTCTGCTCATCGCGGAATGTTAATCGTTATGGTAGTATGCGTGATATGAATACCAAAACATCCCTCAATTTGCTTGCGCTTGTGATTGTCGGAGTATTGCTGACGGCGTGCGCTCCCCAGCAACCGGTACTCGTTTATGTTACGCCGACATCGGAGAGCCTAGCTGCTACCGCAACAACTGTTCCGACGCTTATCCCTTCCAGTCCAACACAGTCTCCGGCTGCCGTAACTCTCCAACCGACGATTGTTCCGGCTACGCCAGTGAACGAGGTGGGGGCGCTGATTAACAGCAATTATACGTTGCCGCCGCCACCGCCTACGGGTACACCGCTGCCGACCACGCCTGCGCCTACCGAGCCGCCCGCCGTACCCACAAGTGTGCCACCAACGGCTGTGCCTGCCACCGCAGTACCCGTGCCTGCACAGGGCGCGATGCCCGATCTCGACCCGAACCAGATGGGCATTCAGCTTGATCCCACGCTCAGTCAGGACGATTGGAATCAGGCGGTGCAAGATATTCAGCGGTTGGGCGTAAAATGGGTGAAAGTGCAGGTGAACTGGAAGCAACTCCAGCCGAATAGCGCGGACGAAATTTCAGTGGATTTCCGGCGGCTGGAGATTTACCTCGAAACGGCTTTTAACGCTGGATTGGACATCCTGATTAGTGTGGCGAAAGCTCCTAACTGGGCGCGTAGCAACCAGACCGAGGATGGCCCGCCGGATGACCCGCAGGCGCTGGCAAATTTCATCATGTTGTTGCTGAACGAGTTTGGCACGTCAGTGGATGCCGTCGAAGTTTGGAATGAGCCGAATCTGTCGCGGGAATGGCAGGGGCAGCCGTTGAATGGTCAGTCCTATATGCAGTATTTCGTGCCGTCCTATCAGGTTGTGACGGCCTACGTCCAGCGCATGATAAACGACCCGCAGACTCCGCGTACTACCCCGCTGACGGTGATTACAGCGGGACTGGCTCCGACAAGCGATAATGCCGAAATCGGTTCACGCAATGATCGCTCGTATTTGCAGGAGATGTACGCGGCGGGGCTGGGTAACTATTCTGATGTGGCGGTGGGGGTGCATCCGTATGGCTGGGGCAACCCGCCGGATGCCCGATGCTGTCAAATGGGGACGGAGCGCGGTTGGGATGATGACCCGCATTTCTTCTTCCTCGACACGATCAGCGATTTCCGCAGCATTATGGAGCAGAATGGTCATGCCAGCGGCAAACTATGGGCGACCGAGTTCGGCTACGCGACATGGGACGGTTTCCCCGGCGACCCGCCGCAGCCCTGGATGGCCTATAACGATAAATGGGCGCAGGGGCAGTACACCATCAAAGCGTTCCATCTGGCACAGGGTATGGACTTCATGGGGCCAATGATGATCTGGAACTTGAATTTCGCGCTGCTGGCGGGCATGGTGGACAGCCGTGATGAACGGGCGGCATATAGCCTAATTACGCCGCTAAACCCGCGTGAACGGCCTGCCTACTGGATGATTTACGATGCGGTGCGCCCGGATGTGCAGCTCGAAAAATATGACTGAGGAAATATTCCTAACCGCGGAAATAAACGCGCCCGTGAGCATGTTCACGGGCGCGTTTTGTTTTGCTTCAGGCGAGGGCGAGAAAGGGACGGCGGTTAGCCATCCATATTCTCTTCCATACCTTCGTTGTCATCATACGACTCGTCCACCACCGCAGAGGCATCGTAAGCGCCTTGCTGTTCCAGCGTGACGCTGGGGGCGACGAGTTCACGATCCTGATAGGTGTGGAAGCCCGTTCCGGCAGGGATGAGCTTACCGATGATGACGTTTTCCTTCAGGCCGTACAGCTTGTCAATCTTGCCCTCGATGGCCGCGCCTGCCAGCACCTTGATGGTGTGCTGGAAGCTGGAGGCCGAAAGGAAGCTGTCGGTACTGAGTGCCGCTTTAGTGATGCCCAACAGAATGGGAACGCCTGCTGCCGGTTCTTTATCGTCGGCAATCAGATGTTCGTTCAGGTTGAGCAGTTGCAGTTTGTCAATCAGTTCACCGGGCAGCATACCGCTGTCGCCACTCTTGGTGATCTGCACCTTAGACAGCATTTTGCGGATCATGATCTCGAAATGCTTATCCGAAATGTTCACGCCCTGATTACGGTATACTTCCTGTACTTCGTTCAACAGATAGTTCTGAGTGGCTTCCTGCCCCAGAATACGCAGGATGCGGTGCGGGTTTTTCGAGCCTTCGGTCAGTTGTTGACCGGGCTTGACCTGCGCGCCATCGAAGGCTTCGGCGACGAAACGGGCATTGGATGGAATTTCGTATTCTTCTTCCACGCGGCGTTCGTAGCGAATGTAGAGCGTGTGGCCTTCGATGTGCACCAGACCGTGCATCTTGGCGATGATCTGGCCTTCGCCACCTACTTCGT
>CAIVEA010000691.1 GCA_903904765.1 uncultured Chloroflexota bacterium | reverse complement strand
CCCAGCACCCCTGCCAGCGCCTGAAGCGCCACCCGCACCAGATTCACCTCTGGTTGCTGCGCGGTCAGCGTCACGCCAGCCGTTTGCGTGTGGAAACGCATCAGCCACGAGCGCGGATTCTTCGCGCCGAACGTCTCGCGCATTTCCCGCGCCCAGATGCGCCGCGCCGCCCGCAGCTTGGCGATCTCCTCGAAAAAATCATTGTGCAAATTGAAGAAGAAACTCAAACGCGGCGCAAAATCGTCAATCGCCAGCCCGCGCTTCAGCGCCCAGCGCACATACTCCATACCGTCCGCCAGCGTGAACGCCAGTTCTTGCACGGCGGTGCTGCCTGCCTCGCGGATGTGATAGCCGCTAATGCTGACTGTGTTCCACAGCGGCAGGTGGCGGCTGCCGAAGGCCACCGTATCCGTTACCAGCCGCATCGAAGGTTCGGGCGGGAAGATGAATTCTTTCTGGGCGCTGTATTCCTTCAGGATATCATTTTGCAGCGTCCCTTGCAGCCGTTCCATCGGCACGCCCTGTCGCTCCGCAGCAGCGATATAGAACGCCCACAGGATCGCCGCCGGACTGTTGATGGTCATACTGGTGGTCACATCCCCCAGCGGGATGCCGTCAAACAGGATTTCCATATCGCGCAGCGAACTCACCGCCACCCCGCAGCGCCCGAACTCTCCCAGTGCTTCCGGCGCGTCCGTGTCGTAGCCCATCAGCGTCGGCAGGTCGAAAGCCACCGACAGCCCCATGTTCCCCTGTTCCAGCAAATAACGATACCGCTGGTTGGTTTCCTCGGCAGTGCCGAATCCGGCGAACATCCGCATCGTCCACAACTTGCCCCGATTTCCGGTGGCATGGATGCCGCGTGTGAACGGGTACGCGCCGGGCAGCCCCAGATCACGCAGGTAGTCAAAGTCGGGCGTATCCAGCGGGGTATACACGCGCTCCACCGGCACGCCGGACTGCGTGGTGAACTTGTCGCGGCGTTCGGGATAGCGTTCCAGCGCCCGCTGGAGTGTCCCGGCCTGCCAATCGTGCTGCGCGGTCTGGAGTGTTTGCAGGGTTTGCGCGTTAAAAAGCATCTTATCATCCCCGTAACGTTTTCAACTGATTATAGCACCCACCCCCTTCTGCCGGACGAAAAGCCGACAATCGTTAAATCTCCCCTCCGTATTTCCTATTCAGCACCTTTATCCGCTAAAATAAAAACGTCACTCCAGCATGTTCATGAAACGAGACTCCATGAAAATCAGCCCCGAAGAACGCCTGAATACCCTGAAAAACGCCCGCCAGCCGATCAATCCGACTGACCGGATGACCGAAGCCGGGCGCAAGGTGCTGCTCATAGACTGGATAAAGATGCTGGAATGCGAAGCGGGCAGCCGTACCGGAGAAGACATCGAATATGTCCATGACATGCGCGTATCCATCCGGCGCATGCGAAGCCTGTTGCGGCTGCTGCGCCCCTACTATGACGGACGCGAAGCTAAGAAAATGCGCGATAGCTTGAGCCGAATCGGGTTGAGCCTCGGCACAGTGCGCGATCTGGATGTGTTGCTGGAAAACCTGCATGTGTATCAGTTAACGCGGGAGGCCGAACAACAGGCGGCGCTACAGGAAGTGATTGACGATCTGGAAGCGCGGCGGGTAGCGGCACGGGCGGCGCTCGTCACCCTGCTGGACTCGAAGTTTTACCGGCAGTTCGTCAAAAGCTTCAGCACCTTTCTGCTCACGCCCGAAGCGGGTGTGGCGCAGGTGAAAACCACAGGAGTCGCCCCGGTGCAGATTCGTCACCTGCTGCCCGTGCTAATTCATGATCGGCTGGCGGTAGTGCGTGCCTACGACAGCATCCTGCTCGAAGCCGATGCGCCCACACTGCACGGGCTACGCATTGAGTTCAAGCGCCTACGCTACACACTCTCGCTGTTCGATGATCTTCTGGGCGACACCAGCGCCAGCTACATCACCGAGATCAAAACGCTGCAAGACTGCCTCGGTCACATGAATGATGTCACCACCGCCCGCCTGCAACTAAAAGACTATCTGGATACCAGCCACAGCACGGCACTCGCGCCCTATTTCGCCCACATGGAAGCGCAGGAAGCCGAGCAAAAAGCCAAACTGAGCGCCCTGTGGACGCATTTCAACAGCCGCAAAGTGCAGCAAAAACTAGCGACGGCGCTGCTCGCGCTGCATTAGAAATGAACCTCACCCCCGTCCCCTCTCCAACAGGCGGATTACCGCTTTGGAGAGGGGTGAAAGACGCATCTGTTGGTCTGACTCCCTTCGCCATGAGGGAGAGGTGTGGGGGTTGAGGGTAAACTAGGACGGCGGTTGAGCCACCATGCCCAATTTGCCCACCACCGGATAGCCGTCCCCTATCGCAGCACCATCCAATGTGACCTGTAAACGCTCGTTGGTTTGCAGGTCATACATGCCCACGTAAATCGTGTAGCCTTTATCAGCAGGCGGCGTTTCGGCATTCTCCATCACCAGCGCCCGTTCAT
>CAIVEA010000690.1 GCA_903904765.1 uncultured Chloroflexota bacterium | reverse complement strand
GAAGATTTCTGGCTTATGGACGATCTCATTCTTGGCGTTGATATTGGCACTACTAATGTGAAAGCGATCCTTGCTACCCCGGAAGGACTGGTGATCGCACAAGCGACGGAAGGTTATGCACTGCTCACGCCGCGCCCCGGTTTTGTGGAACAGAATCCTGAAGATTGGTGGACAGGAACTGCGCGAGTAACGCGTATGGTGCTGGCGCAGGCGGTGGCTAAACCGGAGCAGGTGAAGGCTATCGGATTGAGTGGTCAGGGCGCGGCGGCGGTGCTAGTGGATGCGATCGGGCAAGTGGTTCGTCCCGGCATCATCTGGATGGATGCGCGTTCAGAAGCACAGTGTGAGCAGATGCGCCAGAACTGCGGTACACGCATTTTGACCATCAACGGCAAGCAACCAGCACCGTATAACATGGATCCAAAGCTGATTTGGTTGGCACAACATGAGCCGGATGTGTTGGCCCGGGCGAAGTATTCGCTGACCACAACAGGGTATGTTAATTTGCGGCTGACCGGAGAAGCAGTGCTAAACGTGTCGGACGCGAGTATTCCGTTTGCATTCGATCAGGCCTCGTGCAATTGGTCGGATGAATTGATTGACTGTTTTGGCGTGCGGCGGGAATTATATCCGCGTGTTGCGCCTTGCCAGCAGATTATCGGTAGATTGTTGCCGGATGCAGCATCTGCAATGGGGCTGATGGTTGGTACACCGGTGATTGCAGGTGGCGAGGATACTTCGGCAGCAGGACTGGCTGTTGGTGTAAGTTTGCCGGGACAGGCGATGCTGTCATTAGGGACAGGCGGTAGCATTTATATTGCACAGGATCGGGCGCTGGCGCATCCGAATTTGCTGACCTTCGCGCATGTGTTGGAAAAACAGTGGTTTGTAGGCGGGACGATTGTCGCGTTCGGCGCGTCGTTGGCTTGGTGCCGCGATTTGCTCGGGCATAGCGATTTTACAGCGATGACCGAATTGGCTGCGAAAAGTTCAGCGGGGGCAGATGGTGTTCTTTTTTTGCCGTATTTAAGTGGTGAATTGCAACCGATTAATGATGGTCACGCGCGGGGCGTGTTCTTCGGCCTGAGTTTGAACGCCAAGCAACCGCAGGTCATCCGCGCTGTGCTGGAAGGCACTGCATTGGCGATGCGTCATAATATCGAAGTGGCTGCGGAAGTGGGCGCACGACTGAATGAATTACGTGGAGTAGGGGGGCCAACTCGCAGTCCGCTGTGGTGTCAAATCATTGCCGATGTGACGAATCAGCCATTAACCGTGTTGAAAGATAATCCCGGCGCGCCGTTAGGGGATGTGTTCCTAGCGGCGGCAGCGGTGGGGTTGATCGAGAATGCAGGGGAATCAGCGGCCCGTGCTGCAAAGATTGAGCGTGTGTATACGCCGAATCCGGAAATGCGCGAGGTGTATGATGATGCGTTCCATCTGTATCAGCAGTTGTATCCGGCCTTAAAACCTGCGTTCGATCAACAGCAGTCTCATCTTCATTCGAGTGAAAAGAAATGACGCTTTTTCTGGGGATTGATGTTGGAACGACGGGCGTGAAGGCTGCACTATTCACGCCTGATGGTCATCTAGAATATGCACAGACGGTTGAATATCCGATTCAGCATATTCGTCCGGGGTGGGTGGAGCAGATGCCGGAGGATTGGTGGACGGCGACCTGTTCCGCAATTCAACAAGCACTGGCGGCTGTGCCGGACGCGGCGCAGCGTGTGGCTGGTCTGGCGGTTAGCTCGCAAGCGCCATCACTGGTGGCGCTCAATGCCGATGGGATTTCTGTGCGCCCGGCGCTGATCTGGATGGATCGGAGGGCGGAGGCAGAAACACAACAACTAGTGGAGCGATTTGGATGGGACGAGATTATCCGTATCATCGGGAACCGACCTGATCCGTATTACATCTCGTCCAAGATTAAATGGTTTAGCCAGAATGAAGCTCATCTTCGGCGCGAAACGCGCTGGTATGTGCAGATTCCCGGATATATCAATTATCGTTTGACGGGCGAAATCACATTGGATGATGCTCATGCGGGTTTGATGGGACTGCGTGATCGCAATAGCGGACAATGGTCGGAGGTTATGTGCGAAGCGTGCGGGGTAGACCCTGCTCAGTTTCCGCCTGTGTTTACGGGGCATCAAATCGTAGGGATAGTGCGGGCGGGAGTATCCGCAGAGACGGGATTACGCACGGGCATTCCAGTGATGGCAGGCACTGTGGATGCTTCGGCTGCGGCTGTGGAGGCGGGGGTTGCTGAAGAAGGAATCCTCGCGGAGATGACCGGAACTTCAACAGTGTTAATTATGCCCAACTCGACGGGCATTAGCGATCCGGCGTTCATCTCGATGCCCCATGCACTGGAGGGAATGCACATGCTGGTGGGAGCGATGGTGTCGTCCGGTGCAAGTTTGAACTGGTATCGTGACCAGTTCGGGCGGTGGGAAATTGAGGAAGCCAATCGTACCGAATCGAATGTGTTTGATTTGTTGACGAAAGAAGCTTCGACTGCACCACCCGGTAGTGACGGCGTGTTATTCCTTCCCTATATGATGGGGGAACGCGCACCTATCTGGCATACACAGGCACGAGGCGTACTTTTTGGGCTGTCGTTGGGGACGAAACGAGGGGCGGTTATACGGGCTATTCTGGAAGGGACGGCGTTCGCGCTGCGCCATAATATTGATGTTGCGCGTAAGGTTGGTGTACCTGTGAAGGAAATACGGTCAGTGGGGGGCGGGACGCGCAGTATTCTTTGGAATCAAATCAAAGCCAATATACTTGGAATCCCTGTATTGCTGCCTGAAGCTTCTGTTGGTGCACCATTCGGGGATGCGGTACTGGTCGGTATGGGGCTGGGCTATTTCCCGAATGTGCTGGATGCATTGCGAACGATGGTGCGGATTAAGACGGTTTATGACCCGGATATGGAACATGCGTGGCGTTATGCCCGTATGTACGGGTTGTTCCGCGATCTGTATACCCACCTGCGAGAAGATTTTAACCGTCTGGCGGAAGTGCCGTGACGGTTCGCTGGGCATTTCTCGGCGGGCTTTTGACCTTTTTGTTGAGTGTTATTGGGATTGTGATTCAATTACGTCCCTATGATGGGAGCAATTGGCGGGCGTTAGTGTTGCCAACCGATTGCGAGAAACCCTGTTTTCTGCATCTAATTCCGGGTGAGACTTCAGCACGTG
>CAIVEA010000689.1 GCA_903904765.1 uncultured Chloroflexota bacterium | reverse complement strand
GGTTGAAAAAAGTGGTTTTGCCCGCGCCGTTCGGTCCGATGATGGCGCTGATGCTGCCTTCTGCAATGGACATGGTGACATCACTCACCGCTGTCAGGCCGCCAAAGCGCTTTGTGACGTTACGTACTTCAAGAAGTGTCATCAGCTTAACCCTCCCCGCCGGCGCTGGCTTCAGCCGCTTCGGCTTTGGCTGCCGTCATTTCCATTTTGCGGCGCGGTTCGGGCAGCAGACCGGACGGACGGAATATCATCATCATGATGAGCAGGATACCGAATACCAGACGTTCGTACTTAGCCGGTTCGAGTTGCGAAGGCCAGTCATCGAAGCGGAAGCCCGATCCCTGAAGTGCGAACCTGACCAGCACGGCCACCAGCACACCCCAGATCGCCATCCGAACCTGACCGGATAGTTTTTCGTTACTGAACCAGCGGGCTGTGATGCCCCATAGCGCCTTCAAGAGCTTCCAGAGTATCCATCCGACGACAACAGCAAGGATGACCGCCACCAACCACGGGGGCATGACGGCATCAATGTTCTTGAAGTTGTTGATTTGCAGCGACAGGTTCTTGAGTACCTGAAGGTTGAGCAGGGTGACGACGCAAGCGCCGAAAATCGCTCCACGAATGCCGCCGATGCCGCCCACAATGACCATTGCGAGGATGCCGATGGACTGGTTCAGGCTGAAGCTCTCCGGGCTGACGAATGATTGCTTGGCTGCATACAGGACACCAATCGCGCCCGCGAAAGATGCGCCCATCGCAAAGGCCAGCAGCTTCATCCGTACCAGCGGTACGCCCATCGCAATCGCTGCGACTTCATCTTCGCGGATGGCCGTCCATGCACGCCCGATGGGGGAGTCATCCAGACGACGCGCAATCATGATGATGACTGCGATAATCGCAATGGCGATGATGTAGAACAGCATTTGCTGAGAGAGTGTGTTCGCGTTGCTGATAGGAATGCCCAGCGTTTGATCTACGCTGGTGATAATGCTGGGGATGAACTGTGGCACAGGTGGTCGTAGTACACCATCCAAGCCTTGCGAGCCGTTGGTGAAGTTGGTGGGGCTGTTGAAGTTAACGGCCAGCACGCGGATGACTTCACCGAAGCCGAGGGTAACGATGGCGAGATAGTCCCCGCGCAGGCGCAGCACAGGCAGACCGAGCAGGATACCGCCCGTCGCCGCTACTGCTACACCTAAGAAGATGAACAGATAGAAGGCGTTGGCCGACACCAGCATATTGTTCACTTTGAAGTAGGTGTCTACTGGTGAGGTGAACATGGCCCACAGGTACGCGCCCACTGCGAAGAAGGCAACGTAACCGAGGTCGAGCAGACCGGCGAAGCCGACGACGATATTCAACCCTAACGCGAGGCCAGCGAAGATACAAATCTGGATGACCAGTTCAAAGTAGCTGCTGTCATACATGCCGATGAGGGGCAACAGGATGAACAGCGCAGCCAGCACCAGTAGCCCTTTGAAGCGCCAGTCAATTTTGGCGGAGAGGACGATGAAGGGCGACAGCACCAGTGGCGGGAAGGCCAGCGAGCTTTTCAGCGGGAACAACGGATCTGACCGATTCAGTCCGAGCAGAATGAGTGTGACCGCAATCATGTACACGATGAGCGCCGGCACCGCTAGCACTGGATTATCCAGCACAGCACGGATGGGGCCGGTGATTCTGCCCATGAGAGAGGTTTTGATTACAGGTGCAGATTGTATAGTTGTCATGTTTACACCTTCTCGTCTACACGCTCACCCAGCAGACCGCTTGGGCGGAAGATGAGGATGAGGATGAGAACCGAGAACGAGAAAATATCGGTATACCGCTGACCGAGCGCCGGGAAGTAGACCAGAATACCGTTCAGGAACGATTCGATCATACCCAGTGCCAGACCACCGAGCAGCGCGCCGGTGACATTACCGATGCCGCCGAGAACGGCTGCGGTGAAGGCTTTGATGCCGGGTGTGAAGCCGACATACGGTGTGACCGTGCCGACGTTCATCCCGAACAGCGAACCCGCTGCGCCACCGAATGACCCGCCGACGAAGAACGTGAGCGAGATCATGAAATTGACATTGATACCCATCAAGGAAGCGGTGGTCATATCTTGCGAAACCGCACGGATACCACGCCCTAGCTTCGTGCCATTCACGAAGTAGTTCATGGCGACCAGCATGAGTACCGCGCCGATGATGATGATGATGGAAGTCACACGCACGTTGACGGTGGATTCGCCGAAGGCCAGCGGTAGCGGCGTTTTCAACCACGCAAGATCGTTCGTGGGATAGGTCAGATTGAATTCGTTGCGGGTGATGGCTTCAATCGCACGAACAAGGTCGGTGAGTAGGAGCGACACGCCGATGGCGGAAATTAGGGGCACGAGGCGCGGCGCACCGCGCAGGGGACGGTAGGCCACCCGTTCGATGAGTACCGCCAGAAGGCCAGCACAAATCATCGAGACGACGACAACAACAATCACCAGCAGTGGCGGACTCCATGCTTGCAGCACACCTTCTCCTGAGTCACCGATGCGCCGCATGACTTCGTAGCCGATCACAGAGCCGAACATGAAGATTTCGCTATGGGCGAAGTTGATGAATTTCAGCACGCCATAAACAAGGGTGTACCCTAAGGCAATCATGGCGTAGACGAAGCCTAAGCTCACGCCTGCGATCAACATGCCGGGAAGCTGGCGGTTGATTTGATCTACAAGGATGATATTCGGGCGGGGTTCAGGGAACAAAAAGGCCAACAAATACGCCAGTACCATGACAACTACGCCCGCACCCACGATAAACACGAGCATTTGCCCGATGGGGAAAAGGACATAGCGATACAGCCACTCCGTAGCTGTGCGGTCTGTGGTTGCGCGGGTAGATACCATAAGCTGCTCCAATACGAAATTTAGAACTTAAAAAAAAGCGGCGGGCCGCGCAAGATACGCACGGCACCACCGCTTTTTCATCTACATATTCAGACTAGCTGCCCTGTAGCGCCTTGTAGGGCGACGGGATTTCGAGGGTCTTCAGCAGCGTGTTGCTGCCCCACGCCGCCGGGTCAGCCGAGCCGACCTGAAGGACGTAGTACAGACCGACTTCGTTGTCGCCGTAAGCATCGAAGGTCACGGTGCCGGTCAAGCCCTTGTAACCCTTGGTGGCACGGACAACCGAGGCAACCGCAGCACGCGACGGGACATCGCCAGCCAGAACGGCGGCGGTGTAGATCGCGTTCAGGGCGATGGCAGCCGAGTCATACGACTGCGCGGCGAACGGCTGGGGATCCTCACCGAACTTGGCCTTGTAGTCTTCAATGAACTTGGCGGCATCCGGGTAGATGGTGGCCGGGCCAGCAACCGAGGTGTAGTAGGTGTTCACACCGGCTTCGCCAGCCAGCTGAGCGAATTCCGACGAGTCGAAGCCATCGGGGCCGACGAAGTAGCCGGTGTAACCAGCAGCGCGAGCCTGATTGATGAAGATACCGGTCTGCGAGTAGATGCCACCGAAGTAGATGGCTTCGGGAGCCAGCGCGAGGATCGGCTGGATCACGCCTTCAAAGTTCGCAGTTTCGGTGGTGCCTTCAAAGCCCAGAACGGTGATGCCCAGAGCTTCAGATTCCTTCTGGAAGAATTCAGCCACACCCTGACCGTAGGAGGTGGTGTCGTGCAGGACGTAAACCGACTTCGCGCCCAGTTCATTCACGAAGCGCGCACCGGTGGGACCCTGCAAGTCGTCACGACCGCAAACGCGGTTGACGGTGGTGAAACCACGGCTGGTCACGCGGGGGTTGGTGTTCGCGGGGGAGATCATGACCAGGTTGTTGGCGTTGTAGACTTCCGACGAGGGAATAGCCACACCGCTGTTCAGGTGGCCGACGACCGCCAGAATGGCAGGATCGTTGACCAGATTCTGGGCATTCGCCACGCCGACATCCGGGGTGGCCTGATCGTCGAACGGAACATATTCAACCTTGTAGCCGAGTTCGGTCAGCGGGCCGGAGAGCTGCTCAACCGCCAGCGCAACGGCGTTGCTCATGCTGCTGCCCAGAGCCGACTGCGGGCCAGACAGCGGAGTCTGCGAGGCGATCTTAATCACCTTCGCATCCTGAGCGCCAACGAAGGTCGCGCTCAGCGCCAGCGCCAAAACAACAACGAGAACCAAGACTGCAAACCGCTTGTTTCGCATAACAAACTCCCTGCATATCTAAACTACAAGCCGATATTCTATGCGACACTGTAGACTGTTTCATCCAAGATAATGGACGAAAAAGCTTGTCATCATTCTGTTGAACCAGTACAGAGCGCAAGTGGGGAAGAGAATAACACCTAACAATAAATCCGACAAGGGATGCAAGAATAATAAGCACGGGTATAAGGTTTGGATGCAGTCTAATTTGCGACATTCCCTGTTACAGAACATGGCGGTGGATGACATAAGATTCTCGTTTCTCTCATCTATTAATGGGTGGCAGCACATAGAAATGGTTGTCAAACGAGAATCATGGTATTACAATCCGTGCATCACTACGAACCCGTCTGATGCAATACGTGTGCTGTCGAAATACAGAACGTCCGTTGTAAGCGGGTTTGTTTGTAAAAGGGTTCCTATTCTTTAGAGGAGTCGTATATGAAGTCTGTCCTTCGTCTCATGCCGCTGGTCGTACTGGTGGCCGTTGTGCTGGGGCTGGTGCTGCCAGTCGCCGCGCAAGATGCATCCGTTGTAGCTGCTGCGGATTGCAGCTATGGCGGCGAAATCAAGTCCATCGAAGCGGTGGATGCTTACACTGTGAAGTTTACGCTGTGCTATGCTGACCCGGCGCTCCCCGTGAAGGTTGCTTTCTCAGCTTTCGCCATTCACTCGGCGGATCAGCTGATTGCGACCAATGGCGGTGGCGATGAACTGTTCAGCAACCCCATCGGCACTGGCCCGTACAAGCTGGAAAGCTGGGATCGCGGCAATGAAATGGTTTTCAGCGTGAATGAAAACTACTGGGGTGAAGCGCCCATTGAACCGACTGTCATTCTGAAGTGGAACTCGGAAGCGGCTGCCCGCTGGAACGAACTTCAGGCTGGCACGGTGGATGGCGTGGACAATGTTAGCCCCGCCGATTTCGCCGCTGTGGAAGCCAACCCGGATTTCAAGCTGTACCCCCGCGTCCCCGCGAACATCTTCTATCTGGGCATCAACAACAAGGTGAAGCCGTTCGACAACGTCAAGGTTCGCCAAGCGATCTCGATGGCGATTGACAAGCAG